>JBPCLS010000359.1:0-4714 GCA_051003055.1 Casimicrobiaceae bacterium | reverse complement strand
CTACTGCCACGATCCGGCCACCGGCGCGCTCAATATGGCGCACCCGAATATCGCGCACGATCTCGCGCATCCGGACGCGCCGCAGTCGGCGGTGGGCATGCTCGTAGCGGGGCTCATCAAACGGCGTCATGCCGCCGGCGGACCTGTGACGTTTGTCTGCTGCGACAATCTGCCGCATAACGGGGCAACGGTCGCCGGCATCGTGCGGGCATTCGCGGATGCGCAAGAACCTGGGCTCAGGGGCTGGATCGACGCCAACGTCACATTTCCGAGCACGATGGTCGATCGGATCGTCCCAGCCACGCAGCCCTCGGACATCGACGACGTCGAACGCCTGATCGGAATGCGCGACGCGGCGCCGGTTGTTGCCGAGGCATTCACGCAGTGGGTGATCGAGGATCGCTTTGCCGCTGCGCGGCCGTCCTGGGAAGAGGGCGGCGCGCAGTTGGTCGCCGACGTCGCGCCATTCGAGACGATGAAGCTGCGACTCTTGAATGGCAGCCATTCCACACTCGCCTACGTAGGCTTTTTGTTAGGCCACGAGTTTGTTTGGCAGGCGGCGCTCGACTCGCAGCTCGCCGCGCTCGTTGAACGGCAAATGGTCGTGGAAATCATGCCGACGGTCAAAACCCCGCAGGGCATCGATCTGCGACATTACTGCGCGCAACTCATGCGGCGTTTTCGCAACCCGGCGCTCCCTCATCGGACTCAGCAGATCGCCATGGCCGGATCGCAAAAGCTGCCGCAACGCTGGCTTGGCACGGTGCGCGACCGCCTCGCTGCCGGTGCCTCGTGCGACCTGCTTGCATTTTCCGTCGCTGCGTGGATTCGCTACTCTTGCGGGCGCGACGAAGCCGGAAATCCCATTACCATCGCCGATCCGTTGGCGGCCACGTTTGCGCAAATCGTGCGCGACACGAACGGCGCACCTGCAAATCTTGCCGACGCCTTTCTAGGTTTGCACCAGGTGTTCGGTGCCGATCTGCCCGCGAACCCCGCGTTTGGCGGCGTCGTGCGCGCGAAGGTGGTCGCGCTCTTTCGCGACGGCATGCGGGCGTCGCTCGCACGCCAACTGCACGACACTTGAAGAAACGTCATCGCAACTTACGCGAATCAATTCCCCCCATGCCGATACCGCTCGATCTCCATCCCGATCGCCTGTTTCCCGCCGATCCGGCCACCCGCGATCTCGCCCGCGCACTGTATGCAACGGTCAAGGATTTGCCGATTGTCAGTCCGCACGGGCATACCAATCCGCAATGGTTCGCCGACGATGCGCCGTTCACCGACCCTTCATCGCTGCTTATCACGCCGGATCACTACGTGTTCCGCATGCTCTATAGCCAGGGTGTGCGGTTCGAAGCGCTGGGAATTCCGCGGCGTTCCGCGACGAAAACGCAAGCACTGGCGGTCGACGCGCGCAGCATCTGGCGTGTGTTCGCGGCGAACTACCACTTGTTCCGCGGCACGCCGACGCGCATCTGGCTCGACCACGCGTTTCATACTGTGTTCGATATCGACGAGCGTCTGACGGCGGAATCGGCCGATCGCTATTTCGATCGGATCAACGCGTGCCTCGCGCAACCCGAGTTTCGGCCGCGGGCCTTGTTCGAACGCTTCAACATCGAAGTGATCGCAACGACCGAGTCGCCGCTGGACTCGCTGCTGCATCACACGAAGATTCGGGAGAGCGGCTGGCGTGGCCGTGTCGTCACGGCCTATCGGCCGGACTCCGTCGTCGATCCCGAATTCACAGGGTTCGCGGACAACGTCGCGCAACTGGGTGCGCTGACGCATGAGAACACGGCGACGTGGCAGGGGTATTTGCGCGCGCATCGCGACCGGCGCGCCTTCTTCCGGTCGATGGGGGCGACGTCGACCGATCACGGGCATCCGACCGCGCGCACCTGCGACCTTGCCGCGGGCGAATGCCAGCGGCTGCTCGATCGCGCATTGGCGCGTACGATCTCACCGGAAGAAGCGGAATCCTTCCGTGGTCAGATGTTGACCGAGATGGCGCAGATGAGCCTTGAGGACGGACTCGTCATGCAGTTGCACCCGGGGAGCTTCCGCAACCACAACCCCGTCGTCTTTGCCGAGTTCGGGCGCGACCAGGGCGCCGACATTCCGACGCGCACCGACTACGTGCACGCGTTGAAGCCGTTGCTCGACCGGTTCGGCAACGAACCCGGGCTCACGCTGATCCTCTTTACACTCGACGAAACGACGTACTCGCGCGAACTGGCGCCACTCGCGGGTCACTACCCGATCTTAAAGCTCGGCCCGCCGTGGTGGTTCTACGACAGCCCCGAAGGCATGCGCCGCTTTCGCGATCAGGTGATCGAAACGGCCGGTTTTTACAATACCGTGGGTTTCAACGACGACACGCGGGCGTTTCTGTCGATCCCGGCGCGCCACGACGTCGCACGCCGGATGGACTGCCGATTCCTGGCAACACTGGTCATGGAACACCGGCTGGGCGAGGACGAGGCGTCAGAGCTGGCGCCGGTGCTGGCGTACGGGCTGACCAAGGAGGCGTACCGGCTCTGATGCGGCGTTGCGAGAGGGCTTGCCGCGCCGGTATCACCGGCCGATCGCGCTTACCTCCTGGCTCTTAACCCCCGGGCTCTTGCCCCCGAGGGCTAAAATCCTCAAGCCCGACGCCTGTTCCAGGCTTGTCCGACTCATGGTCATGGACGTCAACATGCTCGCGCGCCTGGCGGGTCATTGTCGCCAGTGTATCGTCGAGTGAGTAAATGGCTGTTTCGAGGCGCTTTACTACCTTCGGCGGCAAATCGCCCGCGTGCAGCACCGAGGACAAATCGATGCGTATCGCGGTCAGCGCATCGACCACCGTGGCTAATTCGACGGGAACGAGCATCGCGTCCGACTCCTCAAGCAGACCGTCAACACATAGTTGAGGGTCATGGCCGTTTTAGGGCATCGACTGAAAGAAGAGTTTGAACCGTACAGTAGCAGTCAAGCATACCGAGCGTTAAAGAGCAAGTCTGTGCGGATACGCACAATCCGACGCGTTCCCCAGGCTTACAGAAGTGAGTGAAATTTCCTTTGACTGCTACGGTCCGCAAGTAGTAAACCTACCCAGGCCCCAATCAGCACCGTCGTGCCGCGCCGACCGTGATCGCAACACTTGTACAGCACAGCGAACGCATAATCGCCAGTCAACACAGCCCGCGCTTGCTGGCGAGCCATGGAGGGTCCGGACATAGATACGGTACCGCGCGGGAAACGCAATCGCCTGCTGGCCGCTTTGCCTGACAGCGATTTGCGTCGGATCGATCCCTGTCTCTTAGAGGTTTCGCCGCCGTTGGGCGAAGTGATCTACGAGGCTGGTGAGAACATTAAGTCTCTCTTTTTCCCCACGACTGCTACCGTTTCGATGCTGTACGTTCTCGAAAGTGGCGGGACAACCGAAGTCGCGCTGATCGGTCGTGAAGGCGTCGTGGGTGTTCCGCTGTTTCTCGGGGACCCTACCTCGACGACGCGGGCGGTGATTCTATGCGCGGGCGGCCTACTGCAAATGCCAGCGGATTTCGCGATGGAAGAATTCAAGCGCGGCGGAGCGCTGCAACATTTGTTGTTGCGATTTACCAAGGTGCTATTCACGCAGGTCGCCCAGACGGCCGTCGCCAACCGTCACTACACGTTGCGACAGCAACTGTGTCGCTGGTTACTCCTGAGTCTTGATCGCTGCGACGGCAACGAATTGAAAATGACGCAGCAACTCATCGCCGAGATGCTCGGCGTACGGCGGGAGGGAGTAACCGCGGCTGCGCGAGAATTGCAGGATCTCGGGATGATCCGCTACCGGCGTGGACATATTACCGTGGTCGATCGGCCTGCCATGGAGCGCTGCGCGGGGGAGTGCTACACCATCGTCAAGACTGATTACGCGCAGTTGCTGCCGACATAACAACCGATTCCACGGGAAAGGTAACGTGGTGCTTCGATTGAGGCTTTAAGCACCTTACGCGAGGCAAGCCTAGCGGGCAGCCGCGTTGGCGATGAAATCGAGTCCGCCGGCCTTTTTGACTTCGACGGTCACCGCGTCGATTGCGACGATCGCAAATCGCAACCGCTCGATCTTGTCCGATTCGGGCATTGCCTTCGAGTCGGCAACCTGGCTCAAGTCCATACGCACTGCCGCGAGCGTATCCAGCAGCGCCCCGTATTCGGACGTGGCGAGCAATGTCACTTCCTTGATGTCTGGAGACACGGATTGGCCTCCGTCCGTTACCAAGGAGACGATGGGCTTACGCAGCGGTTCGCGTCGATTCATGCGTACGATTTTAACGCTCAGCGAGCAATCGGGTCTGTACGCTATGACACATACCCGGGGCGCCCGACCGTGCCGACTGCGAGGCTCGTTAGGGGGCGCAGGCCGTCAACGGCAGAGCCCGCAACCGATGCGGAAGCCGCTTGCGAACGTATGTTTGGTCGCGAACATAACTGAGCTGAGATCTGGTATATATTTTGCACGCGATCAGTAGAATGATTTCAGGTGTCGACCGGACGTTTTGCCATGACGGACATCGCGCTGGCGAAGAGTAATTATTTATTGGCCGCCACTACTGTCCGGACGTTGAGCGTGAGTTTGATCGTAAACCTATGAAACGGGACCGATAATTCATGTTTTTCTCTGGTCTCGCTTTGAACTTCAATCGTGGCATCTGCGACCCTGCGATGACTTCCA
>JBPCLS010000358.1:0-5352 GCA_051003055.1 Casimicrobiaceae bacterium | reverse complement strand
AGCTTTCGCGAGTTCCTTGGCATGTTGCGCGTTGTCATCGCACCCGATTCGTTCAAGGGCTCGTTGAGCGCTCCGCAGGTTTGTGCCGCGATCGCGGGCGGCCTGCTTCGCGTGTGGCCCGGCCTGATTGTAGTGGCTCGGCCGATGGCGGATGGCGGAGAAGGGACGCTCGATGCGGTGCTTGCCGCGACGGACAGCAACGGTCGGCGGTCGACGCGCGCGGTGGCCGGCGCCGGTGGGGCTCCGATTGTCGCGGCGTACGGCGTCATCATGCAACCGGAAGGCGCCACCGCCATCATCGAGATCGCGCAGATCGTCGGCATCACCGACCGAGTCGGCATGACGACGGCCGTCGGCAGCCGGTCGACGCGCGGTGTCGGCGAACTCTTAAAGATGCTGTTGGATGACGGTATTCGTCGCTTCATGGTGGGGCTCGGGGGCAGCAGCACCAATGACGCGGGCGCGGGGATGCTCACCGCGCTGGGCGTGTCGCTGCTCGATGCGCACGGTGGTCCGATCGCCTCAACCCCGGTCGGCCTCGCCGGCCTGGCTCGCGTCGATGCCAGCGCGCTCGACGCGCGAATCCTGTCCAGCGACGTCAAGATCATGACGGACGTCAACAATCCGCTCTGCGGCGATCAGGGGGCGACGGCGATTTTCGGTCCGCAAAAGGGTGTCGGCGATAATGACCAACTGCGATTTGATGCCGCGCTCGCACACTTCGCGAGACTCGCCGAAGCCGCGCTGAAGCCACCGTTACCTCACCGAGCGGCCGACGCACCCGGCGCCGGCGCGGCGGGCGGACTGGGGTTCGGGTTGCGCCTTCTGGGCGGCACCTTCGCCGGAGGCGCGGACGTGGTTGCGGACGCCATCGGGCTCGACGCGGCATTGACCGGTGCCGATTGGGCGATCACCGGCGAAGGCCATAGCGATCGACAGACGCTATTGCGCAAGGCGCCGTTGGTGGTTGCCGAACGCGCCCGCGCGCACGGCGTGCGGGCAACGCTGATTTCCGGCGGCGTCGACGCCAGGGCGCTGCCGGCGTTGGGCGAACATTTCGCGGGGTGCTTTGCGCTGGCCGATGGGCCGATGACGCTTGCCGAATGCATCAGCCGTGCCCCGGAGCTGCTGGCGGATCGCTCCGAGCAGGCCGCACGTGTGTGGGACGCGGCACGCGCCGGACGATAGGACGTTCGCGTCAGCGTCTGCCCGTCCCGCCTCGAGGCGTGCTCCGAGAACAAAACATCAGCGCGTCCGTCCCCAGCGTTCCAATAGGGACTGCGAGGTCAGCACGTCATGAACCTGGGCCACACCGCCAAGCACCTGCAAGTGCCGCACGGGTTGCCCCAACATCGGGTCGTCTTCGATCAGCGTCGCAAGTTCGTTCGCAGGAATGTGCAGCACCCGCGCGATCGCATCGGCAGACATCGCCTCGACGCGCGCGCCGCGCGCGGCATCGAGCACCGAAGCTTGCAGCGCGTTGACGAAAAACGCGGCACTGTGCCCCACGCCGACCAGCAATCCAAAAAGCGCATGCCCTTGCTGCCGCAATAGGGCGAGCCGCCCTGCGTGCGCGGCGAGATATTCGGAGACACCGATCGCTTCCGCTGCGCGGCGTGCCGCATGGCCGGGCGAGTCTTCGACGATCACCAGGGAAGCTTCTCGCGGCAGTGACGAGCGCAACGCATTGGCGATCGCGACGGCAACCGCCGGATCAAAGGGATGAAGCGTCAGCGGTCGCAGCAGATACACATCGCTGCCGCGCATCCGCCAGAGCCAACGCGCCGGATCGACCGGTTCGGCATCGTCAAAGCACGGCCAAGCGGGCGGCGCGTCCGGCGCGATTGCGGGCGCCAATCCCGCGCGTGCGAGTCGCGCGGCGAGCGCTCGATCCCATCGCTCGAGCGCGCCTGCATCGAACCCAGCAGAAGTCGCTATCGCGTCCTCGACTGTGTTGCGGATGGCCGTCGCGTCGTCGGCGATCAGTGCGCCAATCCCTGCGGCGACCCGGGCCTGTGCGCCGCAGAGCGCGGCGACTGCGCCATCGTCGTCCGCATCGAGCTCCGCTTTGCCGTGCGCAGTCTCGATCACGGAAGGACCCGACAGCCCAAACTGCGCCTGCGGCACCAAGTGCATGTTGGCGCACGCCGCGGCGAGCACCGACGCGCCGCCGAACGCATTGCCGATGACGAACGCCGCGGTCGCGACTCCGTCGCACCGCAGGTCGAAAAGCGCGCGCAGCGCTTGTGCGAGAGCCAGTTCCGCGGCATTCGCTTCATGCAAGCGCACGCCGCCGGAATCAATCAACAGGACGACCGCGGCGGGCCGTTGCGCAAGTGCGCGTTGGAAGAGATCGCTCAGCGCCGCACCGTGATTTGCGCCGACACTCCCGCTCAAGAAGCGCGCGTCTTGCGCCGCCGCCAGTACCAGCTTTCCGGCGATCCGAAAATGTGCACGAACGATGCCGTCGTCTGCCGCCGGCGTGATGCCCCGTCGCGCGAGGTAAGGACTGGCGCCCGCGGCAGGCAACCAGGCAAGCGATGCGGGATCGGCGAGCGCGTCAAGCCGCGCAGCCGGATCGAGCGCGCTGATTTTGTTGTGAAATGAGCGTGACATGAGCTTACCGGGCGGGCCTGCGAAAGATCGCGCTTGACCGTCGCGTGAAATAATGACGCCGTCGCGTTCCCGCCCAATCTTACGCGCAGGCTCCGACCCTCCAACAATGAACGCCAACCTGTACGCGCTTTTCGAACGGCATTTCTCCGAGGATTTGGAGCAGCCGTTCCTGATCATTCCCAACGGCCGGGTGATCTCCTACGGCGAATTGGCATCGGAATCGGCCCGGATCGCGCACGCGCTCATCAAAGTCGGGTGCCGGCCGGGAGATCGTGTCGCGGTGCAGACCGACAAGGACTGGCGTGTGCTCGCGCTGTATCTCGCTTGCCTGCGCGCGGGATTCGTGTATCTGCCGCTCAACACCGGTTACCAACGTTCGGAGCTCAAGTATTTCTTTGCTGATTCGCAGCCGCGAGTGATCGTGTGCCGTGGCGATGCGCTTGGGGTCGTCGCCACGATTGCGCAGCAGGCGACGGTCCTGACCCTCGACGCAAATGGCGGCGAGCTCGGCGACCGCGCGCGCGAGATGCCTGACACGTTTGCCACAGTCCACTTGCAGCCCGACGACCTGGCAGCGGTGCTCTACACGTCGGGCACGACCGGCCGCGCGAAAGGAGCGATGCTCACCCATCGCAATCTCGCCAGCAACGGCATCGCGCTGGTTGCTGCCTGGGGCTTTACGCGCGATGACGTGCTGCTGCATGCGCTTCCCGCGTATCACGTGCACGGCCTGTTCGTCACTACGCACTGTGTGTTGCTGTCGGGATCGCGGATGCTGTGGCTTGCGAAATTCGACGCCGGCGAAGTGGCGTCTTTGCTCCCGCGCGCAACAACGGTGTTGATGGGAGTGCCGACTTTTTACTCGCGCCTGCTTGCCGAGGCAGCGCTTACTCGAGAGAGTTGCCGCGGATTCCGGTTGTTCGTATCGGGCTCGGCCCCGCTGCTGCCGGAGACGTTCGACTCGTTTCGCGCGCGCACCGGGCACGCGATTCTCGAGCGCTACGGGATGACCGAAACCGGCATGAATACGTCGAATCCGCTCGACGGCGCACGAGTCGCGGGCACCGTCGGGCCGCCGCTGCCGGGTATCGCCGTTCGCATTGCCGATGCAAGCGACGAAAGTGTGGAGTCCGGCGTCGTCGGTGATGTGCAAGTGAAAGGCCCCAACGTTTTTACCGGGTATTGGCAGATGCCCGAGAAGACGCGCGACGAATTCACCGCCGATGGCTATTTCAAGACGGGCGATCTCGGCGAGTGGGTTCCCGATGGTCCCGGACGCGGTTATCTGCGCCTTGTCGGTCGCGCGAAAGATCTGATCATCACCGGCGGGCTCAACGTTTATCCGCTGGAGATCGAGGAGCACATCAATCAAATGGACGGCGTCGTCGAATCCGCCGTGATCGGTATTCCCGACGCCGATTTCGGCGAATCCGTAACGGCCGTCGTGGTCGCCAAGCCCAATCACGCCCTCACGGCAGCTTCGATCATGGCCGCGCTGAAGGCGGATATGGCCGCGTTCAAGGTGCCCAAACGCGTGCTGTTCGTGCCGGAGCTGCCGCGCAATGCAATGGGAAAGGTGCAAAAGAACGTGTTGCGCGAACGGCATTCAGCGCCCGGACCAGCGGGTGGCGAAGCGTGATATTTTGTGTTTCTTGTATTCCGCTGCGGTTTAAGACGAAGGTCTTTCGATCAAGATGAAAATTCCGCTTACGATGCAGCAAATCGCGGCCCGGGAACCCGGTCCGCCGGACGTACTTGGACTCGCGGAAGCCGTGGTTCCGCAACCTCGCGCAGGCGAGGTGCTCATTCGCGTCGAGTATGCCGGCGTCAACCGGCCCGACTGCATCCAGCGCACCGGTGCATATCCGCCGCCGCCGGACGCATCGCCGATCATCGGTCTGGAAGTGGCGGGTACCATCGCCGCGCTAGGCGAGGGCGTCGACGGGTGGCGGATCGGCGACCCCGTATGCGCGCTGACGCCGGGGGGCGGCTACGCGGAATTCTGTGTCGCGCCGGCCGGCCACTGCCTTCCGCCACCTACCGGCCTGACGATGCTCGAGGCCGCGAGTCTGCCCGAGAACTATTTCACCGTCTGGCACAACCTGTTCGAGCGCGGTCGCTTGCAACACGGCGAAACAGTGTTGATCCACGGTGGGTCGAGCGGGATCGGCGTCACTGCAATCCAGTTGGCCAAAGCGTTTGGCGCAACGGTGGTAACGACCGTCGGCAACGCAGACAAGGCGACGTTTTGCCGCGGCATCGGCGCCGATCACGTCATCAACTACCGCGAGCAGGATTTCGGTGTCGAGGTTGCGCGCCTCACCGATAACCGCGGCGTCGACGTTGTGCTCGACATGGTCGGCGGTGATTACATCGAGAAGAACTTGCGCGCCCTTGCGCTGGAAGGGCGGCTCGTCATCATCGCGTTCTTGCAAGGGAGCAAGGTGACCGCCGATTGGCGCTTCGTCATGATGAAGCGATTGACGATCACCGGTTCGACGATGCGTGCGAGTCCGGCGCAACGCAAGGTCGACATCGCGCTCGCGTTGCGCGAGCGCGTCTGGCCGCTATTCGCATCGGGACGCTTGAAACCGGTGATCTACCGCATGTTTCCGCTAGCGGAAGCCACGGCCGCGCACACGCTGATGGAGTCGTCGCAGCACATGGGCAAGATCATGCTGGCGGTGCAGGGGGAGTAGCTCCGGGCACTATTTGGGGTCGAACCCAAGGTCTGGG
>JBPCLS010000357.1:0-2741 GCA_051003055.1 Casimicrobiaceae bacterium | reverse complement strand
CTGAACTGGACATGGGGCTACCCGTTTGCTCTCGCGGTGATGGTGGTAATCGACGCGCTGCTGTTCGTGCGGTTTCGCAGGGTCAAGTGGATCTAGGGAACCTGCCGGTCGGCGGGTCGTGCCGGGGTGAGCGGAATCACGCCTCGGCGTTCAAACTCGGAGGCCGGCGCAGGCCACGACGGTTGCAACGTCGCGTGCCGAATATCAAAGCGCTCCGCCAGCATCCGCTGGGCCGCGGCCAATACGGGCAGCCAATCGTCGGCTCGTGCCAACGAGACATGCGCGGAGAGCGCAACCTCCGCCGCCGTCATGTGCCAGACGTGCAGGTCGTGAATCTCGGTGACCCCTGGCGCCTGCGCCAGCGCTCGACCGATGGCGGCGTAGTCGAGATGCGCGGGCACATGCTCCATCAGCACGCCCGTCGAACGCTTGAGCAACTGCCATGTCGAGCGCAGGATGAGGATGACGACCAGCAACGAAAGAATGGGGTCGATCGGGGTCCAGCCGGTCGCAAGGATGACTCCGCCGGCGATCACCGCCGCGAGAGAGCCTAAAGCATCGCTTACGACATGCAGCAGCGCTCCCCGCGCGTTCAACGACCCCGGGGCGCGTGACAGGAGCCACGCCGCGACAAGGTTCACCGCCAATCCGGCCAGCGCGATGATCACGACGCCGGCGCCGGCTACCGGCGCCGGATGCAGGAGCCGGCGCACCGCCTCGATCGCGATCGCCGCGACCACCGCCAGCATCGCCAGCGCGTTGATGAACGCCGCCAGCACTTCTGCGCGACCATGGCCATAGGAGGCCTTGTTCGAGGCCGGCCGCCGGCCGATCGCGTCTGCCAATAGCGCGACGCCAATCGCGGCTGCATCGGTCGCCATGTGCCCGGCGTCGGATAATAGAGCGAGCGAACCCGTCAGATACCCGCCGATCGCTTCGAGTACGGCAAAGCTGCCGGTCATGAGTAACGTCAAGGTCAACGCGCGGCGCGTGCCCGGATCGTTGCTGGTCAGCGTGTGCGCGTGCGGATCATCATGGTCATGTGCGCCGCTCTCGTCATGGTGGTGAGCGTAGGTCATTGGGAGTCTAAAGTGCTTGCCGGAAACTCCGCGCATTGTGCGCGCGGTCGGCGTTGGCGCAAACGCGGCACATTCCACCGGCACCCCTTTGAGCCGGAACGGTAAAATGCCGGACGTGAATGCGCTAACTTCGCCGCTTGTCTTCCGCCTTGACGCGGTGCTGCCGCAAACGCAGTGTAAGCGCTGTGGGTACAACAGTTGCCGCCCGTACGCCGAGGCGATGGCGGAAGGCGCCGCGGACATCGATCGGTGTCCGCCGGGTGGGGATGCGGTTGTCGCCGCGCTATCCGGGCTCACCGGGCGCGCGGTGAAGCCGGTGAGTCCGGAATGCGGACAGCCTGGACCGCTGCTGGTCGCCGTCATCGACGAGACGCGCTGCATCGGTTGTACATTGTGCATACAAGCCTGCCCGATTGACGCCATCCTGGGCGCGCAAAAACGCATGCACACGGTCCTGCTGTCGCTATGCTCGGGTTGCGAGCTGTGTATTGCCCCATGCCCGGTCGATTGCATCGATCTTGAACCTGCAGAACGCGAATGGACGCGCGGCGATGCTGCCGCCGCACGCAAACGCTTTGCAGCTCGCGCCGCGCGGCTCGCGCGCAACGAAAGAGTCTCGGCGCGGCAGCCGACAGTGATCGACACCAGCGCCCATGACCGCACGCAACGCCAGGCGGTAATCGCCGCCGCGCTGGTTCGTGCACGGGCGCGGCGCGCCGCGGCGAAGCCGGCCGGCCGATGACGGCACGGCGCACGCGGGACGTCCGCGGTACCTCTTTTCATCGAGGCCGCCCTAGTCGCCCGCAGTGAACCCTATTAAGCGCCGCGAAATCTTCGAACGGCTGCGCGCCGACAACGAGGCGCCGACAACGGAGCTCCACTACGCGACCCCCTTCGAGTTGCTCGTGGCGGTCGTGCTGTCGGCGCAGGCGACCGACAAGGGCGTCAATCGGGCGACGCAGAAGCTTTTCGCAGTCGCCAACACGCCGGCCGATATCGTTCGCCTTGGCGTTCCCGGCCTGACGCCATTTATCACGTCGATCGGCCTCTTTCGCAACAAGGCGAAGAACCTGGTGGCGTTGTCCGAGCGGCTGCTCAGCGAACATGACGGAGAAGTTCCGGATTCGCGCGACGCGCTGGAAGCGCTTCCGGGTGTTGGCCGGAAGACCGCCAACGTGGTGCTGAATACCGCCTTTGGTCGGGAGACGATCGCGGTCGATACGCACATATTTCGTGTGGCCAATCGTACCCGCATCGCACCGGGCAAAACGGTGGGTGAAGTCGAGCGCAAGCTGATGAAGTTCGTGCCTCTGGAGTTTCGCCGCAACGCACACCACTGGCTGATCCTGCACGGACGCTACATTTGCGTTGCGCGCACGCCGAAATGTCCGCTGTGCGCGATTCGCGATCTATGCGAATTCGGGCGGAAAACCGCGACGATGCCAGCCGTGCGCGCGCGCAAAGGTTAACGTCGATGTTCGCGCCGACCCGGGAGGAGGCGCGGCGTTTTTTGACCGACTCGTGGGCAAAATTCCGATCGCAAGCGCCGCTGACCGACTTGGAGCAGATCGCCGCGGGCTTGATCGCGCTGCACCCCGAATACCATGCGATTCTGGAGCAGCCGGACCGGCACACGAGCCGCGATTTCGCGCCGGAAACGGG
>JBPCLS010000356.1:0-2655 GCA_051003055.1 Casimicrobiaceae bacterium | reverse complement strand
GTTGATCGAGTGGGGTGGCGCGTTGCGCTGGTTGTTGGCTGCGGATCATGCCGATCCGCAGCGCGTGCGCGCGTGGGCTGCGAGCCTCGGCGGGCATGCGACGTTGTATCGTTCGCGCGACAAGTCCAAGGACGCAGGTCAGCCGTTGTCACAGACGGTGCATACGCTGCCTCAACGCCCCAAGATCGAGTTCGACCCGCATGGCGTATTCAATCGCGGCCGACTCTATCCGTTGTAATGGAAACGCAGCTTACCGCCGAGTTTCGCGCCACACCGGAAGGCCGCGAGGCCGACGCGATCTTGCGTAGCTGCGTCCATTGCGGTTTTTGCAACGCGACGTGTCCGACGTACCAACTGTTGGGCGACGAGCTCGACGGACCGCGCGGGCGCATCTATCTCATCAAGCAGGTACTCGAAGGCGCGGCGGTCACGGCGAAAACGCAGTTGCACCTGGATCGCTGCCTGACGTGCCGCAATTGCGAAACGACGTGCCCCTCCGGCGTCCAGTATGGCCGGCTGGTGGACATCGGTCGCAGTGTCGTCGAAGCGCGTGTCGGTCGCACGCGAGCGGACGCCGCAACACGGTGGGGCCTGCGGCGTGCGCTGCTCGCCAAACCCCTTTTCACAGGCGCGCTTGCGCTCGGGCGGATGGCCAAAGGCCTGCTGCCGCGCGAGTTGAGCGATCGCATTCCGTCGGCGCGAGCGGGCGGCCCATGGCCCGCACCCCGGCATGCGCGCCAGTTGTTGCTCGTCGAAGGCTGCGTGCAACCCGCACTCGCCCCTAATATCGATGCGGCGACGGCGCGCGTATTCGATCGCATTGGCATCTCTGCGCTGCGGGTGTCGGGTGGCGGGTGTTGCGGCGCGCTGTCGCACCATTTGACGGCTGACGAAGAGGCGCGGCAACTCGCTCGCCGCAACATCGACGCATGGTGGCCGCATGTCGAGCGGGGCGCCGAAGCGATCGTCATGACCGCGAGCGGCTGCGGCGTGATGGTCAAGGATTACGGCCATTTCATGGAGCGCGATCCTGCGTATGCCGCAAAGGCCGCGAGGATCGGGCAGCTCGCGCGGGATCCGATCGAGATCGTTGCCGGGGAATGGAAAAGCATCGCGCCGACGCTTGCGATGGATCACGGCGCCACGCGTGTTGCGTTTCACCCGCCGTGCACACTGCAGCACGGCATGAAAATTCGGGGTCTGGTCGAGGAGATCCTGCTGGCGCTTGGGCACTCGCTCTTGCCGGTGCCGGATGCGCATTTATGCTGCGGCTCGGCTGGGACGTACTCGATTCTGCAACCCGAGCTCGCCGGACAGCTTAAGCACAACAAATTGCGAGCGCTTGAGTCTTCGCGTCCCGAAGTGATCGCCACGGCGAACATCGGTTGCGCGACGCATCTTGCCTCCGGCACGACGATCCCGATCTTGCATTGGATCGAGCTGCTCGACCAGCGAATGATGCGCGGCGCTCGCTAGCGCCCCACCGATGACGCGGATTCATCGATGACCGAGGGCGCAACGCTGCCGCCCGCATCAAAGCGTCATGATCGCGCGTATTACCGCCATTTTCTGACGATTCCGACGCGCTGGATGGACAACGATTCGTACGGGCACGTCAACAACGTCACCTACTACTCGTATTTCGATACGGTGGTCAACGAACACCTGATCCGCGTGGGGCAATTCGACTTTCGCACCGCACCGGCGATCGGTGTCGCCGTCGAGACGTCGTGCCAATTCCTTCGCTCGCTGACGTTTCCGGAGACAATCGACGCCGGGCTCCGCGTGGAAAAACTCGGGAGGTCTTCGGTCGTCTATGCAATCGGATTGTTCCGACAAGGCGACGACCTTGCCGCCGCCGTCGGACGGTTCGTCCACGTCTGGGTCGAACGCGCGACGCAGCGCCCCACGCCGATCCCCGACGAGATTCGGCTGGCGCTGGCACCCTTGTTCAAAGCGAAAGCCACCCGGGACGCATGATCCGCATCGGCAGCGGATTCGATGTGCACAAGCTCGTGGCAGGTCGGGCGCTCGTCATCGGTGGCGTGACGATTCCATTCGATCGCGGCCTTGCCGGGCATTCCGATGCCGATGTGTTGCTGCACGCGCTCGCGGACGCGCTGCTGGGAGCGCTCGCCTTCGGCGACATCGGCGGACATTTTCCAGATACCGATCCGCAATGGAGCGGCGCCAGCAGCCGCGTTCTGCTCCGGCGCGTCGCCTCGCTCGCGTTCGCTGCCGGATGGGTTATCGGCAATGCGGATGCAACCGTGATCGCCCAAGCGCCGAAGATCTCACCTTTCGTTCCGGACATGCGGACCAACATCGCCGCGGATCTCGAATGCGAACCGGCGCGGATATCGGTCAAGGCTACGACGAGCGACCATCTCGGGTTCACGGGCCGCGGCGAGGGCATCGCTGCTCTCGCAACAGTGCTGCTCAGGCAACGTGAGCCGCCGAGCGCGCCCTAGTGGCCCGTAACAGCCAAATCGAAAGTGTCTGACCTGTACTCCGCCCCGATGACTGTATTGCCGAAGCTCGCAAGGGGACCATACCCTTGCCACGCTTCGTCGCCTTCAGTTGACACAACTACGCGGGGCGGATCACGGCGTCATACCACTTCTTGGTCCGTTTCATATCTTAGTAGATGCGCTC
>JBPCLS010000355.1:0-5720 GCA_051003055.1 Casimicrobiaceae bacterium | reverse complement strand
CCCCCGCAGCGCCGCAGCGACTGGGCTTTCTGGCGGGCGAGATCGCCGTGCCCGACGACTTCGACCGCATGGGGAAGAGCGAGATCGCCACCCTGTTCGGGGCCGGAGCTTGAAGCTCCTGCCCGACACACAGCTCCTGCTCTGGGCGGCCGGCCAGCCGGAGCCGCTCTCTGCCGCGAAGCGCAAGCAGTTGAACAACCCGCGCAACCAGTTGCTCTTCAGCGCCGCGAACATTTGGGAGATCGCGATCAAAAGCAACTTCGAGTGCGAAGACTTCCGCGTCGAGCCTCGCGTGCTGCGCCGAGGCTTGCTCGACAACGGCTACGACGAGCTGCCGGTCACCAGCCAGCACGCGGTGAGCATCGACGGCTTGCCCCCCCTGCACAAGGATCCCTTCGACCGACTGCTGCTGGCCCATGCCCTCACCGAAGGCATTACCCTGCTTACCGGCGACGCGCAACTGGCCCGGTACCACGGGCCGGTGCGCAAGGTGTAGGGGCCCAATCCGAAAAGCAAATGCTGGCAACCGACGACGAGTGGATGGGCGAGGCGCTGGAGCTCGCGCGCGCCGCCGCGGCGCGTGCCGAGGTGCCGGTCGGTGCGATTGTCGTCAAGGATGGCGCCGTCGTGGGGCGGGGAGGCAACGCGCCGATCACCGCCAATGATCCGACTGCGCACGCCGAGATCATGGCGCTTCGCGAAGCCGCGCGTGCCCTGGGGAATTACCGGCTGCCCGGCTGTTCGCTCTTCGTGACCATCGAGCCATGCGCGATGTGCGCGGGCGCGATCCTCCAGGCGCGGATTGCGCGACTGGTGTTCGGCGCGCGCGATAGCAAAACAGGGGCGTGCGGGTCGGTCGTCGATCTTTTCGCCGAGCCGCGGCTTAACCATCATTCGGTGGTCGAAGGTGGTGTGCGTGCCGGCGAATGCGCCGCGCTGCTCACGAAATTTTTCGCCGGACGCCGGCTTGCGCTTTGACACCCTCCACCTTCGGGCGACGTCGTCGCAATGACACGAAAACGTCGCCGCTCGTCTAGTTCTGACACACGCCCCTGATAATGGTCGTTCCGCACACATTCGGCCTATACGCTCCGTCGGGATTGGTGTCCGACGCGGCGGTGATCGAGCGAGCGGTCGCGCATCTGATGGCGTTGGGGCATAGCGTGCACGTCGATGCGGGAGTGCACGTACGCCATTTGCGCTTCGCCGGCGACGATAGCGAACGCCTCGCCGCGATCGAGCGGGTCGCGTCCGACACGCAAATCGACATTGCGCTAGCGATCCGCGGCGGGTACGGTTGGACTCGCGTGCTTGACCGTCTCGATTACGCGGAATTGGCGCGCTCGGGCAAACGCTGGCTTGGACATTCGGATTTCACGGCGTTCCAGTTGGCGATGCTCGCTCGGGCCGGCGCCATCACGTTTGCGGGGCCCATGGCCGCTTACGATTTCGGCGCCGATTCTCCGTCGGAGTTCACGCGGGAGAACTGCTTCGGCGTGCTCGACCACGCTTCGTGGGAAATCGCTTGCGCGCTCGACGGACCCTCGCGTATCGCGTGTACCGGGACGATGTGGGGCGGCAATCTCGCGCTAGTCGTGCACCTGGTGGGAACGAACTACTTCCCGCAAATCGCCGGCGGCATCCTTTTTCTCGAAGACATTGCCGAGCACCCGTATCGGATCGAACGGATGCTCTACCAGCTGCTGCACGCAGGAGTGCTGCACAAGCAGCGAGCCATACTGCTGGGCGCGTTCACCGACTATCAGCCGCTGCCGAACGACAATGGCTACGATTTCGCTGCGGCAGTGGGGCAGTTGCGCTCGCGCATCGACGTGCCCATCTACACTGGGCTTGCCTTTGGTCACGTGCGCGACAAACTCACCTTGCCAGTCGGTGGACGCTGCGCATTCGACGCCCGCGACGGATACGTTCGGCTCGTCCTTTCCGACTATGGTGTCTGACCCGCAGCGACGATTTAGCGTTCGTCTGGGAGTTCACCGAAGCCGGCATTCCGCACCGGACGATGACGTTGACGTTGCGTCAGCAAGCCAGGCGCCGTCGTCGAGCGCGAATGCAAACGCGACTTCGCCGGTGACCGCTCCACGTTGATCGAAGCTACGCTCGATCAACTGCGCGTTGCCGTCGCGATCGATCGTCACCACGGTCGAACAACGCGTGCCGTAACGCTCGCTGACAATGAACGGTGCGGACAGCACGCGTTCCCATTCGAGGCCGACGCCTGTCGCGGGCAAAGCCGAATCGGGCGCGACGGCGCGATCGGCGAGCAGTGCGAACAATGGTTCGATGTCGGCATCGGCGTGTGCCGCCCACTTCGCGAACGCTGCCTTGGTTTGCGTCAATTTCGGCCACGGAGTGTTCAGAAGCGCGTTAGAGAGGCCGTGGATGCCGGGCCCGACAGGAAGCGGAGTCGCGGCGCGATTCGAGACCCAAATTGCGCCGCGGGCGTCACCGCACAGGAGGTTGAAACCGTTGTACGCGGCAGCGTCGGCCGCAATCGCAGCGAGCGCTTGGACAGGGCCGTGCGCTGCGTCGAGCACGCGGGGCACGAGCTCGCCGCGCGACGGCGCGGTCGCCATGTGGCGATGCGGCTCCCGCACGTTAGTCAAGAACGCGAACCGGCCGCTCGCTGTGACACCAAGCCAGGTTCCGCCCGCTTTGATGTCGCGCCCGGCGAGAATATCGATGAACGGTGCCGCTTTACCCCACGCCGCCGGCGCTGCGGGACGCGCGTGGAATTCGTCGCGATTCGCCGCGATGACGCACCGGTAGCGCGGATTGGCATCGATTGCGACGAGAGCGAGGCACATCGCGCGTTGTCCTCAGGTGGCTTCAAGCGGCGACGAACGCTTCCAGGTTCCGCACGCCGTTTTCGGCGAACCGCGCGACACCATGGCGAGCCACGGCCGCGTCGAGGTCGCGCTCGAACGCCGAGGCATCCGTCACATTCTCATAGATCTCCATCCACGTGCGTGGATCATGGCGACCCTTGAGGAGCCGTCCGACAATTCCCGTGCGAACGATCAAGTCGGCTTCGAGCGCGGCGACGGCGCTGCGCGCTTGTTCCAAATCGCCGGCGACGCGAAACCAGATGTAGTAATGCGTTGGCGATGTCATCGTTCTAGAAGACGTGGCGGCGCGGTACCGCTGCGTCAGGGAGCGCGTAAGGGAGCTGCAGCGGTGTCAATTCCGGACCCGCGGGCGCTGCCGCGTGTAACGGCGGAGTGGCGAGCGCCGCGAGCTGCACGACGGCGAGCAGATCACTTCCGCCTGCGGGTGCGGGTGCCGCGTTGACGATCGTGCCGCACGCCTGGTCGCCGAACGCGGAGCCGTACAGTTTGGTTCCCGGCGCAATGGAATCCGCATCGACATGGAACAGTTGCAAACGTTCCTTCAAACGGCCCAGGTACTGCATACGCGCGACGATTTCCTGACCCGGATAGCAGCCTTTCTCAAAAGAGACTCCGCCCAGCACGTCCCAGTTCGTCGTTTGCGCGACGAACAGATCTTGTGTCGCAGAGTCGATCAGCGGCACGCCCGCGCGTATGCCGAGCCAGCGCCAGACGCTCGAAGCGGCACCCGAGGCATGCGCCGCCAGTTGCTTCGTCACGTTGGCGTCGTTGGCGGCCGGGGTGACGACAACAAAGCGCCTGCCGGGGAGGCTGACGGCAGCGAGCTGATCATCGCCGGCAACCTCTCCCGGCCCGGGAGCAAGGTTGAGCGCTTCGCGCAGACTCTCGTTTGCACGCGGGCCGGCCACACCCAGCAACGTGGTCACGGCCGATAGATCCGTGATCGTCACCTTGGCGCGCAGCACGAACAACGAGAGCCGCCTGCGGAGGGTATCGGATAGATCGGCGGCGACAAGTGCGCGGAACCGGTCGGGCCCCGCTCGCCACACATAGAGGTTCGCGAGGATCCGGCCCTTCGGTGAGTTGTAGCTCGACAACTGTGTGCGTCCCTCGGAGAGGGCGGTCACGTCGCTCGACAACTGCGAGTGCAGGAACGCGGCCGCGTCAGGACCGGCGAACTCCAGCAGGCCAAGGTCGATCTCGGCGCACACGATCGAGTGTTCCTGCGCCGCGGCATACGGGTCCACGGACGTGACTTGACTCATCGAAAGTCCACGATAACTGGTGCCAGCGCAAGTTGAACGGCGGCGGCTCAGGGCCGGTTGAGGGTCACATGCGGCTGCGGTTTCTGGCGCGCGTCGTGCTAGACTATCAAGTTAGCTTGAAACCCGCCTCGGTAAAGGTTTCTTAGCCGGTTTCTTAGCCGCCTGTCCTGGCATTCGCAGCAGGTGCAACCCGAACCGGATCGGGGTATTCGAGCCATTTCGCACATCTGCGATCTTTGGGGTGTCCGCAGCGTTTTATAACACGGATGACATTCGCGGATGGAGGATCAAAGCCGCTCGTTCGCGGTTGCGTAAACCCTAAGAGGAGTCATTGCATGTCGGTTACGATGCGCCAAATGCTGGAGGCCGGGGTTCATTTCGGTCACCAGACCCGCTACTGGAACCCGAAGATGGCGGACTTCATCTTCGGCCAGCGCAACAAGATTCACATCGTCAATCTCGAGAAGACGATGCAAATGTACCTGGACGCGATGAAGTACGTGCGCCAGCTCGCAGCCAACCGCGGCACGATTCTATTCGTGGGAACGAAAAGGCAAGCGCGCGATATCATTGCCGAAGAGGCACGCCGGTGTGGCATGCCGTTCGTCGATCACCGGTGGCTAGGCGGAATGCTGACCAATTTCAAGACAGTCAAGGCGTCGATCAAGCGCCTGAAGGACTTGGAGCAGATGACGCAGGACGGCACGTTCGAGCGAATGTCCAAGCGTGAGGCGCTCTCGCACCAGCGCGAGCTCGACAAGCTCGTGAAGAGCTTGGGCGGGATCAAGGACATGAATGGGCTGCCCGACGCGATTTTCGTTGTCGATGTCGGATATCACAAGATCGCCGTCACCGAAGCCAAGAAGCTCTCTGTCCCGCTGGTCGCCGTCGTGGATACCAATCATTCGCCGGACGGTGTCGCGTATGTGATCCCGGGCAACGACGATTCGAGTCGCGCGATCCGGCTCTACGCCCGCGGTGTGGCGGATGCCATTCTTGAAGGTAAGAGCACGGTGATCCAGGAAATCGTGCAGGCTGGCGACGAATTCGTCGAAGAAGCGGCAGAAGTGTCCGCGTAACCGGGTCCTCAGCTGGGTCTTTGGTCGCGGCCTATGAAGGCGCCGCAGGTCTGGCCCGAACGCGGTTTCTTGGTCCTGTCGCGAATGTCGGTCGCAATGCGGTCAACGAATATGGAGCACGGGAATGGCGGAAATCTCCGCGAGCATGGTCATGGAACTGCGCAGCCGCACCGGGCTCGGAATGATGGAATGCAAGAAGGCGCTGCTCGAAGCCGGTGGCGATATGGCGCGCGCCGAAGAACTGCTGCGGATCAGAAGCGGGGCCAAAGCGTCTAAAGCCGCGACCCGCGTCGCCGCGGAGGGAATCGTCGGGGCGTATCTTGCACCGGATGCGAAGACAGCAGCGATGGTCGAGGTCAATTGCGAGACGGATTTTGTGTCGCGCAGCGACGATTTCCTCGCGTACGCCAAGGAGCTTGCCCGTCTCGTCGCCGACGTGAATCCGGCGGATGTTGCCGCATTGGCGGCGTTACCGGTGCGCGGCGGCACCGTGGAGTCGGCACGCC
>JBPCLS010000354.1:0-8487 GCA_051003055.1 Casimicrobiaceae bacterium | reverse complement strand
ACATCTGGGGCGTGATCCTGGGCGCCGTGTTGCTGTCGTTCGTGCCTGAGGTGCTGCGCTATACGGTGGAGCCCGTGCAACGCGCGCTGTTCGGCCGCATGCTCATCGAACCCGAGGTGATTCGCATGTTGCTGTTCGGGCTGGCGCTGGTGCTGATGATGCTCTACCGGCCTGCAGGCATTCTTCCCTCCGCTGTCCGCAAGCGCGAGTTGGAAACCCGTTAAGCCAAGACATGAGTGCCGCACCGCTCCTCTCAGCTCGCGGGATTGCCAAGCGCTTTGGCGGCGTTCGGGCGCTCTCCGACATCGATTTCACGATCAACCGCGGCGAGATCTATGGCCTTATCGGGCCCAACGGCGCCGGCAAGACATCGCTGTTCAATGTATTGACCGGTATTTACGACGCCGATACTGGCGAATTTACGTTCGACGGACTGCCGCTACTTGGCCTCAAGCCGCATGAGGTCGCGGCGCGCGGAATCGCGCGGACCTTTCAGAACATACGCCTCTTCGCCAATCTCTCGGCGCTCGAAAACGTGATGATCGGCCGCCACGTGCGAACGCGCGCGGGAGTGTTTGGCGCAATCGTCCGCGACGCAAAAACGCGCGCCGAGGAGCGATCGATCGAAAAACGCGCGTATGAGCTACTTGCTTACGTCGGGATTTCCGAGCGCGCGAACGATCTGGCGAAGCACCTCGCGTACGGCGATCAGCGCCGCCTCGAGATCGCGCGGGCACTCGCCACGGAACCCAAGCTGCTTGCGCTCGACGAACCCGCCGCGGGCATGAATGCGACGGAAACCGCGGGACTGCGGCGACTCCTCGAAGACATCCGCCGCGATGGAACCACCATTCTCCTGATCGAACATGATATGAAGCTCGTGATGAGCGTGTGCGATCGTGTGCTCGTGCTCGACTACGGCAAGAAAATCGCCGAAGGAAGCGCTGCCGATGTGCAGAAGGACGCCAACGTGATCGCCGCGTATCTCGGTGGTGAAGTGACGTTCGACCTGAAAGGCGCGGCTTAAGAATGCCTCCCTTCAACAGCGCGCTGCTCGAACTCTCGCGTCTCGAAGTAGCGTACGGGGGTATCCAGGCGGTCAAAGGCATCGATCTACATGTTGCTAAAGGAGAGCTTGTCTGCCTGATCGGCGCCAACGGTGCCGGCAAAACGACGACGCTCAAGGGCATTTGCGGATTGCTGCCGGTCAAGGGCGGAGCGATTCGCTACGCGGGCGACAACGTCACCGGACGCGCAGCGTTTGAACTGGTGCGACGCGGCCTCGCAATGGTGCCGGAAGGGCGCGGCGTCTTCGGCGGACTGACGATCGAGGAGAATCTCGCGATGGGTGCGTACGTGCGCAGCGACAACGACCTAATCCGGTCGGACGTCGAGCGCGTGTACGGGCTTTTTCCGCGGCTGAAAGAGCGGCGCCGGCAAACCGCCGGCACGTTGTCCGGCGGTGAACAGCAAATGCTGGCGATAGCCCGCGCGCTGATGTCGCGTCCGCAGTTGCTGCTGCTTGACGAGCCGTCGATGGGGCTCGCGCCGCTCATGGTGCAGAAAGTATTCGAAACAATCATCGGTGTAGCGCGGGAAGGGGTGACGATCCTTCTCGTCGAGCAGAACGCGAAGCTGGCGCTCGAGGTGAGCAGCCGCGGTTACGTGATGGAGTCGGGTGAAATAACGCTGGAAGGCGACGCAGCTTCGTTGCTGGATGACCCGAAGGTGCGCGCAGCGTATCTTGGGGAGGCAGCGTGAGCGGCGGTGTGAGCGGCGAGCAGGGGCCCCACCTGTGGGGATGCGAGCAAACGCGAATCACCGCCAGAGGCCGACACGTTAGCGTCACGGCCTTGCACTCTGCGTCCAAGGAGGCCGAGCGAGCAGGGGCCCGGGCACGCGACGCGACACTTCGCGCAACCGCACAAAGAGGCCGAGGCATCAATTAGCAGGATAGGTTTGTCGTTTTCCCTCGGGAGTCACCCCATAAGCGATCTCTCGCCCTCCATCGTTTTGCCCCCGACGCGCGAACCGCGCACCGTGGGAGCACGGCAGCCGCTCGCCTGGTTTGCCGAAGCGATGCGCCTGTGGAAACGCGGTCCCGCGACGTTCGCCGCTCTCGCGTTCATCACGATCCTCGCGAGCGTTGCACTCGATGGCGTGCCGGTCGTCGGCTTCATCGTGGGCAAGATCGCAGCGCCGCTTCTCGCGACCGGAATGTTGTTCGCGAGCCTCGCCGCCGATCGTGGCGATCGACCGCAGCTCAAACACGCCCTCGCTGCGTTCGCAACAAAGCCGAGCGCCCAGGCCGCGGTCGCGCTCGCGAGCTTCGGAACGTTCGCCGTGGAGGCATACGCAGCGTGGTTTCTCGCGGATGTGAACCTGTTTGCCCCACCTCGCGAAGGACCGAATTTTTCGCTGGAGGTGATCGCCGGCATCTACGCGGCGGGCGTATTGGCTTCGTTGCCGCTCACGTTCGTTCCGTTTGTCGCGATGTTCGATGGCGAACGGGCAAACCGTGCCTTTGCCGCGTCGGCGCGCGCGTTCGCGCGCAATGTCCCGGCGCTGGCGTTGTACGGCGGGCTGTCGTTCGCGCTTCTGCTACTCGGGTTGGCGACGATGGGGGTCGGGCTGGTACTGGTGTTGCCGTGGATCGCCGCTGCTTCGTACGCAGGATGGAAAGACATTTTTGCGGTCGCCGCCTCGCCCGGGACAGCGAATGTCAATCGGCCGTGAGCACCTAATCCGTTGGCCGAAGCGCGAACCGCGTCAAGCCGGCATCGATCTCCGCTGGAAAGACATCCGCCGCAGCGACTCGGGCCAACGGAGGGCCTTGGCGACACCATTCGATGAAGCCTTCGACTGACTCCGGAACACCCTGCACGAAAACCTCGACGCTGTCGTCGTGGCGGTTACGAACCCAGCCTGCGACGCCTTTTTCGAGCGCGGCCTGAACGACAGCGTCGCGATAACCGACACCCTGCACGCGACCGCGGATGAGGAGCCGCTTCGCTATGGCAGTCATCGTGTTTTTGCACGGTAGCGTTGCCACGCGAAGAGCGCCGCAATCGACTTACCATCGGTCAATGCGCCCCGATCGAAAGCGTCGAGGAGTTCGGCTTCGCTCTTCAGGATGACGTCAAGAAACTCGCCTTCGTCGAGATTCGCACCGACGTGCGTGAGTTCCCGCGCCAGGAACACTTCGATAATCTCGGTTGAATATCCGACATTGGGATGCAGTGTGGCGATTGGTGTCCAGCGCTTCGCCGTGTAGCCGGCTTCCTCTATCAGTTCGCGTTGCGCCGTGGCGAGCGCCGTCTCGCCGGTATCGAGCTTGCCCGCGGGAAATTCGAGTATCACGCGGCCGACCGGATAGCGGTATTGACGTTCGAGGATCAAACGGCCGTCGGCAAGCTCCGCCACGATCAACGCGGCGCCCGGATGGACTACGAACTCGCGCATCGCGGTTCTGCCGTCGGGCAGCCGCACGCGATCGCGACGGACTGAAAGCAGCTTGCCATCGAACACGCGTTCGTTGTCTAGCCCTGTTTCGATCAGATGCGTGTCAACCATCGTTTCAGACATCGTCGTCCAGCCAATCCGTGACTACCAGGAAGTCGCTATAAAGACGGTCCTCGGGCGTCCCGGGAGCCGGCCGATAATCGTAGCGCCACTGCGCGAGCGGCGGCAGCGACAGCAGGATCGCCTCGGTTCGTCCGTTCGACTGCAGCCCGAACAATGTCCCGCGATCCCACACCAGATTGAATTCCACGTAGCGCCCACGGCGATAGAGCTGAAAATCGCGCTCGCGATCACCGTAGGGCGTGCGCAACCGGCGGGCGAGAATCGGCGCATACGCGGGCAGGAAATGCTCGCCGATACTTCTCGTAAGGGCAAAGCATCGGTCGAAACCGCCTTCGTTCAAGTCATCGTAGAAAACACCTCCGATGCCACGCGGCTCGCGCCGATGCTTGAGCACGAAATACTCGTCGCACCACCGCTTGTACTGAGGATGAACACCGTCACCGAATGGCGCGAGCGCGGCGCGGCACTCGCGATGAAAATGAACCGCATCTTCGGTGAATCCGTAGCAAGGGGTGAGGTCCATGCCGCCGCCGAACCACCACACAGGCGGCGCGTCGGCTTTTTGCGCGACGAAAAAGCGGACGTTCAAGTGCACGATCGGCGCGTACGGGTTGCGCGGATGCAGGACGAGCGAGACGCCTAGCGCTTCCCACGACCGGCCGGCAAGCTCGGGGCGGTGCGCCGTCGCCGAGGTAGGCATGTGCTCGCCCGCGACGTGGGAAAACAAAACGCCGCCGCGCTCCAGCACCGCGCCGTTTTCGATGAAGCGTGAGATGCCGCCCCCTCCTTCGTCGCGCGACCATGCGTCCCGCGCGAACGATTCGCCTGCGATCTCCTCGAGGCCGGCAACGATGCGCTGCTGCAGATCCAGAAAATAGGAACGCGTCGCGGCGGTATCCACGTTGGCTCGTATTCAGATAGCGTTCGAGGCGAGCGCACGGTGACCAATGTCGCGCCGGTACTGCATGCCGGCGAAGCTAACTTCTGCGATCGCCGTGTACGCCGCGTGCTGCGCAAGCTTCAGCGAATCACCCAACGCCGTCACACACAGCGCGCGTCCGCCGCTCACAACAGGTACGCCGTCCACGAGCTTGGTGCCGGCGTGAAACACCAGGACGTCAGGACGCGCGGCGCTGCCGATGCGCTCGAGCCCGGTGATCGCGTCCCCATGGCGGGGGTTATCCGGATATCCGTGTGCTGCCAGCACGACCCCGAGCGCTGGGCGCCGGTCCCACGTCACCTCCGCCTGATCCAGCGTACCGTCGACTGCATGCAGCAGAAGCTCCACCAGATCGGTCTGGAGCCGGGCGATGATGGGCTGCGTTTCCGGGTCGCCCATCCGGCAATTGAACTCGAGCACCATCGGTGTTCCGTCCGCGCCAATCATCACGCCCGCATAGAGGTAGCCCGTATACGGCACGCCGTCTGCCGCCATGCCGAGAACCGCCGGATGAATGATTTCGCGCATGATCCGCGCGTGCAGTTCTTGTGTGACGACCGGTGCCGGCGAATACGCACCCATCCCGCCGGTATTCGGTCCCTGGTCGCCGTCGCGCAACCGTTTGTGATCCTGCGATGACGCGAGCGGCAGCACATGCGTGCCATCGACCATGACGATAAAGCTCGCTTCTTCGCCGGCGAGGCAATCCTCGACGACGACTCGCGTGCCGGCATTTCCCATCGTGTTATGGACGAGCATCGCCTCGATGGCCGCGTGTGCCTCTGCGCGGGACATTGCAACGACGACGCCTTTCCCGGCAGCGAGACCGTCGGCCTTGACCACGATCGGGGCACCGCGTCCATCGATATAAGCATGCGCGTCCCGCGCGGTGTCAAAGGTGCGGTGGTGCGCCGTCGGGATACGATGCCGCAGCATGAAGGACTTCGCGTAATCCTTGGAGCTTTCGAGTTGCGCTGCGGCGCGCGACGGACCGAAGATCTTTTGTCCTGCAGCGCAAAAGGCGTCGACAATTCCTGCAGCGAGTGGGGCTTCAGGTCCGACGACGGTCAGCGCGATGTGTTGGCTGCGCGCGAACGCGATCAACTCGCCAATATCCTTCAGCGCAACGTTGGTCAGATCCGGGGCAAGCGCGGTCCCCGCGTTGCCAGGCGCCACGAACACCTGGTCGACGCGCGGACTCTGCGCGATCTTCCACGCCAACGCATGCTCCCTCCCGCCAGAGCCCACGACCAGGATGTTCACGCTTAGTGCCGGAAGTGCCGGACGCCGGTGAAGACCATCGCCACCCCCCGCTCATCCGCAGCGTCGATCACCTCCGCGTCGCGCATGCTGCCTCCCGGCTGAATGACCGCGACCGCGCCGTTGTCGGCGACGACGTCGAGGCCATCCCGGAATGGGAAGAACGCGTCCGACGCGACGACCGATCCGGCGAGCGACAGTCCCGCGTGCTTCGCCTTCTGCGCCGCGATGCGTGTCGAATCGACGCGACTCATCTGGCCGGCGCCAATACCCAGCGTACGGCCCTCGCCGCAGTAGACGATCGCATTCGATTTGACGAATTTGGCGACGCGCCATGCAAACAGCAGGTCGCGTGTCTGCGTTGGTGTCGGCGCCTTGCGGGTGACCACTTTGAGCTCCGTCTCGGACACGTTGCGTGCGTCGGACGACTGCACGAGGAAGCCGCCGCCGATGCGCTTCATCTCCCACGCATTCGCGCAAGGGTCCTGCGCTGTCAACGGTACTTCCAATACGCGCACATTGACCTTTCCGGCGATCGCCGCCAGCGCATCGGCGGTGTAGCCCGGGGCAATCAGCACTTCGAGGAACTGGGCCGCGACCACGTCCAGTGCCGCGGCGTCGACAGGCCGGTTGAACGCGACGATGCCGCCGAACGCCGACGTCGGATCGGTGGCGAGCGCCTTTCGATACGCGGCGAGTGGCGTATCGGCGATCGCCACGCCGCACGGATTCGCATGTTTGACGATGACGCACGCCGGATTGGCGAACGTCCGCACGCATTCCCACGCCGCATCGCTATCGGCAATATTGTTGTAGGAAAGCGCTTTGCCCTGTAGCTGCTGAAACGTCGCGAGCGATCCCGGCGACGGCGTTTCGTCGCGATAGAACGCGGCGGATTGGTGCGGGTTCTCGCCATACCGCAACTCCTGCGCTTTGCGCCCGGTGATATGGAACGAGTCCGGGAACCCATGTGCCGCGCCGTCGGGGCCGCGCATCGTCAGCCAGTTGGCGATCGCACCGTCGTACGCAGCGGTATGCGCAAACGCCTTGCGCATCAGCGCGAAGCGCGTCGCTTCGGTCAAGCGCCCGCCGCCGGCGTCCAACTCGTCCAACACGCGCGAATAATCGTGCGGATCGACGACGACGCCTACATGCGGCCAGTTCTTCGCGGCTGCACGCACGAGCGACGGCCCACCGATATCGATGTTTTCGATCGCTTCGTCCAACGCGCAATCCAGCTTCGCGACGGTTTCCCGGAACGGATAGAGGTTGACGACGACCAGATCGATCGTCGGGATGTTATGCGCGGCAAGCGCCTGCATATGGGCTGGAAGGTCCCTGCGCGCGAGAATTCCACCGTGCACGCGCGGGTGCAGCGTCTTCACGCGACCATCCAGCATTTCCGGGAAACCCGTATAGCTGCCGACGTCGGTGACGGGCAAGCCGGCGTTGCTGAGCACCTGGGCCGTGCCACCCGTCGACAGAAGCGCTACCCCCCGCGTGGCGAGCCGTCGCGCGAAATCGACGAGCCCGGTTTTGTCCGATACCGACAGAAGCGCCTGCGTGACCGGCGCCGACAACCCGGGGGCGCGGATCAAATCAATTTGTGCCGAGAAAGTTTGGCCCGCAATGTGTTGCGGTTCATGCCGAGCATTTCCGCGGCCTGCGTCTGATTACCCTGCGCGCGTTCCAGCATCGACTCGAGCAACGCTCGCTCGACATGGCCGATCACCATGTCGTAGACACCCGACGGCGGCTCGCCGTCCAGCCGGTGGAAATATTCGTTGACCGAGCGCGCGACGCTGCGGCCGATTTCATTGCTGCCATTCAACCGAGTTTTTTTATTCATGCGGCGAGGGCCTCCCCTACCCATGACGAAAGGTTGTTGGGTTGTTGCCGATGCGGATGGTCGCGCACCGCGATCGACCGGACGATCGGGTCGTCCGGCGCCTTGACATAGACAAGACGCTCATCGGTGGCGGCGAGCGTGTCGAAGAGGCGTGTCACGGCCGCAAGTTGCTCGTTGACCGTCGTCGCCGCGTTCACCTCGCTGCGGAATTGCGCGCCGCCGGTGAGATGCGCCGTGTACCAGCCGAGATGTTTGCGCGCGATGCGCACCCCCGCGTCTTCACCATAGAAGTCATAGTGATCGGCAAGATGTTCGGTAATCAGGTTACGCGCCTCCGCGACCGTGGGCGCGGCAAGGTGCGTTCCGGTCGCGAGATAGTGCGCAATCTCGCGAAAAATCCAGGGTCGCCCCTGCGCGGCGCGGCCGATCATGATCGCGTCCGCGCCGGTCCGCGCGAGGACGCTGCGCGCCTGCTCCGGTGTGCGGATATCGCCATTGGCAATGACCGGAATCGCGACGTGGCTCTTGACCGCGATGATCGTTTCGTATTCGACGGAGCCAACGAATGCGCACGCCCGCGTGCGACCATGGACGGCAAGTGCTTTGATGCCGGCATCTTCGGCAATGCGCGCGATCGCAAGCGCGTTGCGCTTGATGGGACTGGGTCCGGTGCGGATTTTGAGCGTGACCGGCACGCTTGCCGCGCGCACGACCGCGGCGAGAATGGCGGCCACCAGCGCTTCGTCGGCAAGCAGCGCCGAACCGGCGAGCGCGTTGCACACCTTCTTCGCGGGACAGCCCATGTTGATGTCGATGATCTGCGCGCCACGGTCGATGTTGTAGCGCGCCGCGT
>JBPCLS010000353.1:0-4381 GCA_051003055.1 Casimicrobiaceae bacterium | reverse complement strand
GAACTTCACTGCGTGATTCCTGCGCGACCGTTTCATGGCTTCTGCTCCTTTCTGTCGGCATTATCGCCGTTACAATAGAGCAGTTCATCCACTTATCTCGGCCCGACTTCCTGTCTAAAAAAGCGAGGCCATCTCTCCCCGATGGCGAGCCCCTTCAGTCGTTCACCGCCATAGGCTCAATCGCGTCGGGCGAGATCTATCAAGTCGAAATGTCCCCCGATTTCAAGCCATTCCGAGTAGACGTGCGCTTTTCGACCTGTCGCGAAGCTCCGATCAAGCCGATGATCGACAAGCTCTCGTTCATCACGAACAAGACGCATTGGGGTGCTGGATTCCGCTTTGGGCACCTCAAGATTCCGGCCACCGACTTTGCGCTCATCGCGAAAGCAATGGGCTGTTCCTCACTCGCCGGAAATGCGCTCTAACCCCTTCGACCGAGCGGACAGTGACCGCCGACCCGGTGCCGGCCGCTCATGTCAAACATTGAGTGTCAGGTCAGAGCGAACCAGGAGCTCTCGCAAATGAACGAGGTGAATCTCGACCAGAAGTTGGCTATGTTTTCGGAATATTGGCAGCCGCGAACGGTGTCCCAGTTCAATGGACACGACATCATGGTCGTCAAAGCCAAGGGTGAGTTTATCTGGCACAAGCACGACGACACTGACGACTTCTTTCTCGTGCTCAAGGGCAGTCTCACAATCGAGCTGCGCGACGGTAAAGTCAATCTGGGGCCTGGCGAACTGTTCGTCGTGCCTAAAGGGGTTGAGCATCGCCCCGTTGCCACGGAAGAGGTTCACATTCTGCTCATCGAACCTTCGGGTACGCCCAACACGGGCGATGCTGCGACTGCGGCCGCACGTCGGGTCATCTAGAACCTCTATGCAGGTAACATGAGCGTCGACGTGGAATCGATCGGGCGGATGAGTCTTGCTACCTGGCTACCGGCGATGCGGCGACGCGCCGGTGAGCTTAATCGTTTAGGCGTATTGTGCCCGTGAAAATCGTCAATCCTGCTAGCGGCACCGTCTTTGCCGAAGTCCACGCCGACAACGAAAAAGCGGTTCGTGCGAAGTACGAGCGCGCGCGGGCCGCGCAGCCGAAGTGGGCAGCTACCCCCATCCGCAAGCGACTTGCGGCGATCCGTGCATTTCGCGCCGAACTGCTCGCGCGTCAGAGCGAGCTTGCGAAAACACTGACGTTGGAGGTCGGCAAGCCAATTCGGCAATCGCGCAACGAATTAAATGGCGTGCTGCCGCGAATCGATTTCTTCGTCGCCGAATCGCAACGCGCGTTACGCGAGCAGAAGGTGCACGCCGACGCCAAAGGGCGCCTGGAGGAACGGATCGTCCATGCGCCGCTGGGTGTCATCGCCAACATCTCCGCGTGGAACTATCCCTATTTTGTCGGCGCCAATGTCTTCGTGCCGGCACTCATCGCAGGCAATGCCGTCTTGTACAAGCCGTCGGAATACGCAACGCTGACCGGCCTGCACATCGCCGACATGCTGCACACGGCCGGCGTACCGGAAGACGTTTTTGTGGCGGTGCTAGGCGACGGCAAGGCCGGCGCGGCATTGCTGCGGCAACCGGTCGATGGCGTCTTCTTCACGGGTTCGTATGCAACCGGGGCAGCGATCGCCGCCGGCACCGGGCGCCGGATGATCAAGACGCAACTCGAATTGGGCGGCAAGGACCCGATCTATGTGTGCGAAGACGTCGACCCGAAAAATGCCGCTGCGGCGCTCGCCGACGGTGCGTTCTACAACACCGGCCAGTCGTGCTGCTCGGTTGAACGCATTTACGCTCACGAAGACGTCTACGATGAATTCGTCGCGGCGTTCGTCACCGAGGTCGCGGCGTTCAAGGTCGGCGATCCGCTCGATGAAGCGACCTACATCGGCCCCCTGACGCGCAAGCCACAGCTCGCGGTTTTGCGGCGCCAGGTCGCCGATGCGAAAAAGAAAGGCGCCAAGCTGCTATTGGGCGGCACCGTGATCAAGCGCAAAGGCCATTGGTTCGCGCCCACGGTGCTTGCCGACGTCGATCACTCGATGCTGGTCATGCGCGAGGAGAGCTTCGGTCCGATCATCGGGATCGAAGCGGTCGCCGACGACGACGCGGCGGTCGAGCTGATGAACGACACCGATTACGGCTTGACGGCCGGGGTCTTTACGCCGGACGCGAAGCGCGCGAAAAAAATTCTTGCGCGGGTCGATGCCGGCAGCGTGTACTGGAACTGCTGCGACCGGGTAAGCCCACGGCTGCCGTGGTCCGGCGTCAAGCACTCCGGGATGGGCGTAACGCTCTCGACCTACGGCATCCAGACCTTCACGCGGCCAAAGGCGTATCACCTGCGCAGCGTCTGACCCCGTTAGATCAACGGGCGGACCCAAAAGGCGCCTCATCGCATCGCTTGAGAGAACCTCATGACTCCGGTAGTCGCCCCCAGAATCAAAAGCACGCGTGTGCGTCCGGTCTGCGTGCCAATGCAGCATCCGCACCGGACGGCGAGCGGCGTTGTTGCCGAGTCGCCGCTCGTGCTGACCGATGTCACGCTGGACGACGGCACGATCGGACACAGCATGGTGTTCACGTACACGCGCCTGGCATTGAAACCTACCGCGGAGCTGATTCAGGGAATTGCTGCGCTCATCGAAAACGATGTGCTCGCGCCCGCGGCAATCGAGCAAAAACTGGCCAGCCGCTTCCGGTTGTTGGGCGCGCAAGGCTTGATCGGAATGGCGCTCGCTGCGATTGACATGGCGCTGTGGGACGCACAGGCGCGTCGCTGCAACACCTCGCTTGTCGGATTACTGGGCGGAATCGAGAAGCCGGTGCCCGCGTACGGTGGAATCGGTTTCGACGGTGTCCTGGGCACGGCCAACGCCGCGGAAGCGTTCGCGAAGCGCGGCTTCAAGGGCGTAAAACCCAAGATCGGCTATCCCACTGTTGGTGAAGATCTGGCGGTCATTCGCGCGGTGCGCAAGGCCGTTGGCCCAGACGTCGCGATCATGGTCGATTACAACCAGTGTTTGGCGCCGGTTGAAGCCATTGCGCGGCTGCGCGTGCTCGACGGCGAAGAGCTGACATGGGTCGAGGAACCGACGCTCGCGCACGATTACACGGGTCACGCGCAGATTGCGCGCGAGGCCGCAACGCCGATTCAGTGCGGCGAAAACTGGTGGGGCACGCTCGATCTGCAACACGCGCTTGACGCCCAGGCCTCTGACTATGTGATGCCGGACGTGATGAAGATCGGCGGGGTCAGCGGCTGGATGCGGGCGGCGGCGCTGGCGCAATCACGGAACCTGCGCGTCTCCAATCATCTATGGCCGGAAATTTCCGCTCAGTTACTTTGTCTGACTCCCACCTCGCATTGGCTCGAGTACGCTGACTGGTGGAACCCGGTCCTCGCCGAACCGCTCAACCTTCAAAATGGCATGGCTGATGTCGCCGGAGTATCGGGAACGGGAGTTGCGTGGAACGAGGCCGCGATTGCGCAATTCTGCGTGTAACGATTGACTCGCCACCCCGCTACCACGCGCGCTTCCTAACCTTCCTGCATTTCCGTCGCGCGCAGCGTGTTGGCGAGCAACGTCGCAATCGTCATCGGTCCCACACCACCTGGCACCGGTGTGATCCAGCCCGCGACCTCTTTCGCGGCCTCGAAGTCGACGTCACCGCAGAGCTTGCCGTCGGGCTGCCGGTTAATGCCGACATCGATGACGATCGCACCAGGCTTGATCCATGCGCCCGACACGAATCTTGGCTTCCCTACACTCGCAACGACGATATCGGCCTGCCGGACGAGCTGCGGCAGATCGCGCGTTGCCGAATGACAGACGGTGATCGTGCAGCGCGCCATTAAGAGCTCCAGCGCCATCGGCCGGCCCACAATGTTGGATTGACCGAGGATCACCGCGTGCTTGCCCACGAGATTCTCGCCGGTCTCCGCGAGCAAGCGCATGCACCCGTACGGTGTGCAGGGTCGCAACGTCGGCATCTTGAGTACCAGCCGCCCTACGTTGTACGGATGGAAACCATCGACATCCTTTTTCGGATCGATGCGCTCGATGACCTGCTCGGGATCGATCTGCTTCGGCAGCGGCAGTTGGATGAGGATTCCGTTGACGGCCGCATCCGCATTCAAGCGATCGACCAATGCGAGCAATTCGGCTTCCCCGGTCGTCGCCGGCAGGTCGAACGCGAACGAACGCATGCCCACGCTTTCCGTGGTCTTGCGTTTGTTGCTCACGTACAGTTGCGAAGCGGCCGCGTCGCCTACCATAACGACGGCGAGGCCCGGAGGTGGCAGACTCGCCGCGACGCGCGTGGCAACCTTCGCGCGGACATCGTCGGTGACACGCTGGGCGACGGCCTTG
>JBPCLS010000352.1:0-4338 GCA_051003055.1 Casimicrobiaceae bacterium | reverse complement strand
GTAAAGACCATGACCGACAGCGCCGGTTTCATCGCGGTGGAAGGGACCGATTAACGCTACAGCGGGAAACGATTAACGCGACAGCGCGCCGCGTGCCAGTTGCACGAGGCGCATCAAAGCATTCGCGGACGTTGCCGGCTCGGCCGCGATCGGGTCATTCTCCGGCAGCACCGCCGGCGGTGCGCGCGGGGGCAGATAGCGATTGACCGGCGCGTAGCCCAGCTCTTCGAGCAAGCGAAACCCACCGCGTTCGGCCGTCATCCGCGATACCGCGGAGTCTGGATCGTCGTAATCCCCGAAATGGCGCGCGTGCGTGGGACAAGCCAAGACGCAGGCGGGCTGCCGCTCCTCGACGGGTAAGCGCTCATCGTAGATGCGGTCGACGCACAACGTGCACTTTTTCATGCAGCCGGTACTCTCGTCCAGCTCGCGCGCGCCGTACGGACACGCCCACGCGCACAGATTGCAGCCGATGCATTTGTCCTGATCGACGAGCACGATGCCGTCGTCGCGCTTGTACGAAGCACCCGTCGGGCAGACGGTCACGCACGCGGCTTCCGCGCAATGCAGGCACGACATCGGATAGTTGATCGTCTTGCTGTCGGGATACGTGCCGACTTCGTAGTGCCGGACACGGTTGAACCAGACGCCTGACGGATCAGCGCCGTACGGGTCGTAATCCGACAGTGGCCCGCTGATCGCCGAAGCGCCGTTCCATTCCTTGCACGCGGTCGCGCACGCGTGGCAACCGACGCACGTGTCCAGATCGATGAGCAGACCGAGCTTCATCGTCACTTCCCTATTCGGCGAACTTCGCGCGACATCAGGATTCGCTCCATTGCGGCCAGCGCAGAACCGCGGGACGCTCCGCGGCCGCCGCCGGCAACGGATCGAAACGCGGCCATGCGCCGATTTCTCCCGGTGCGCACTTCGTCAGTTTCACGCGCAAATCGAACCACGCCGCCTGTCCAGTAACGGGATCGGAATTCATCATTCTGCGCGTGCCCTCGCCTACGGTCCCTGGCAGATGCTCGGCGATCAGATGATTGAGCAGAAACCCGTCGGTCGCTTCCGGTGCATCGGCGGTGAGCCCCCACGCACCCGGCTGCTTGGCAATCGCGTTCCAGGTCCAGACGGTATTGGGCTCCACACCCTCCATCGTGCGGATCCGGCAACGCAGTTTCCCATGCTGCGACTCGAGCCAAGTCCAATCGCCGTCGGCTATGCCCAGCGCCGCCGCAGTGACGACGTTCACGTACAACGCGTTTTCCGCGATGATCTGCCGCAGCCACGCATTCTGCGAATCCCACGAGTGGTACATCATCATCGGTCGCTGCGTGAGCGCATGGAACGGGAACTCCACGCCGTCGGTCTTTTGCATTTCGAGCGGCGTGTACCAGAAGGGCAAGGGATCGAAATATTGCGTCAGCCGCGCGCGATCCACCGGGTCGGTCGGTTGCGGGCCCGCGTAGAGCCCCTGTCCGGCCAACCGGAATTTCTGCAGCGGTTCCGAATAAATCTGCATGACGATGGGCTCGATCTCGCCGACGAATCCGACTTTTTTCGCGAACTCGAGGTAGCCAAGATTCGCGTAGCGATGCCATTTGAGGGAATCGGGCAGATGAAACGCGAAAAAGGCCTTGTTCGCGGCGTAGGCTTCCCACTGCTTCGGATTCGGCGCACCGACGAACGAACGCTTACCATCGGAGCCGCGCCACCCCGCGAGAAAACCGATTCCCGGCGCCCGCTCGTAGCGGACGATGAAATCCTCGTAACCGCTGAACTTGCGCGAGCCATCGTCGTTGGTGAATGCAGGGAACTTGAGGCGCGACGCGAGTTCGACCAGTACCTCCTGAAACGGACGTACATCGCGATCGAGCGCCACGATGGGCTGGCGGATGGCGTCGGCCGGCGTGTCGGGCTCGGAAATCGGTCGATCGAGCAGTGAAATCGCGTCGAAGCGCTCGAGATAGGTCGTGTCCGGCAGCACGAGATCGGCGAACGCGACGATCTCCGAGGAAAACGCGTCGGCGACGACGATGAACGGAATCTTGTACGAGCCGTCGGCGTTTTTCGCAGCGAGCGCGTCGCGCGTACCCGACGTGTTCATCGCGGAATTCCACGCCATGTTCGCCATGAACAGCATGAGCGTGTCGATCGGATAGGGATCGCCGGCGGCCGCGTTCGCGATGACCATATGCAGCAAGCCGTGCACGGCGAACGGTGCTTCCCAGGTAAAAGCGCGATCGATGCGCAGCGCGCGGCCGTCTGCGTCGAGCGCCAGATCTTCGGGACGCAACGGAAATCCGAGCGGGGGTCGCGCCAGCGGCGTGTTGGGCTGCGCCGCAGCGTTGTTCGGCGTCTGGTGCGGAGGAATGGCTTTGGGATACGGCGCACGCGCGCGGAAATTACCGGGCCCATCGATTGCGCCCAGCAACATCTGCAGGAGGTGCAGCGCGCGGCACGTCTGGAATCCGTTCGAATGCGCGGAAATTCCGCGCATTGCGTGCATGGCGACGGGTCTGCCGACTACTTTGTCGTGTCTGCGTCCCCATGCGTCGGTCCAGGCGATCGGCAACTCGATCGTTTCGCGGAACGCGACATGCGCCATTTCGCGCGCGAGCCGGCGGATCGTTTCCGCCGGTACGCCGCACGCATCGGCGACGACTTCGGGCGCGTATTGGGTCGCAAGGTATCTTTCCGCCGCAAGCGAGAGGACGGTCGTAACGGCACGGCCGTCGGCAAGCGTGAAGCTGCCGAAGAGCGCCGGCTTTAGAGCGACGCGCGTACCGTCGACAAAGTCACCTCGCGCCTCGTCCCAAACAAGTGGGCCGCCGTTGTCATCGCGCGCGAACAGTCCGTTGGCACTCGTGCCGGGCGCGTTGATGACGAGCCATGGCGCGTTGCTATAATGCGACAGGAATTCGAAGTCGATCGCGCCGTCGGTGAGCAGGACGTGGACAATCGACAACGCGAGCAGGCCGTCGGTACCCGGGCGGATCGGCACCCATTCATCGGCGATTGCCGAATAACCGGTACGAATCGGATTGATCGACACGAATTTCGCGCCGCGGCGCTTCAACTTGTCGAGGCCGATCTTGATCGGGTTGGACGAATGGTCTTCGGCCACGCCCCACAATACGAAATATTTGGCGCGGTCCCAGTCCGGCGCGCCAAATTCCCAAAATGAAAAACCGACCGAGGACAGGCCGGCCGCGGCCATGTTGACCGAGCAAAGGCCGCCGTGCGCGGCCCAGTTCGGAGTGCCAAACTGCTGCGCCCACAGGCCGGTCAACGCCTGCATCTGGTCGCGCCCGGTAAAGAACGCGAGTTCTCTGGGATCGCTCGCGCGGATCCGGCGCAAGCGCGCCTCGACGATCGCCAGCGCCTCGTCCCACTCGATTTCTTCGAACTCGCCGGCACCGCGTTCGGCGCCGGCTTTGCGCTTCAGGGGTTTCGTAAGCTTCGCTGGCGAGAGCTGCTTCATAACGCCCGCCGAGCCTTTGGCACACAGCACGCCCTGGTTCACCGGGTGCTCGCGCGTGCCCTGGATAAAGCGAACGCGCCCGTCGTCCACCGTCACCTGAATTCCGCAGCGGCACGCGCACATGTAGCACGTGCTGTAACGCGTTTGCTGCTGCGAATGATCTTCGGTTCTGAGCGGGCGATTCATGCGGGATCTTGAGAAAAACGCGTTGACTTCAATCAACCGACAAGCTCGAGCAACTTCAGGCGCTGCACCTTGCCCGACGGACCTTTCGGCAGCTCCGTCACAAAGCGCAAGCTCTTCGGCGTCTTGTATTGGCCGAGCTCGCGCAGGCAATGCGCGCGCAATTCATCCTCGGAACAGGAAACGCCCGGCCGGCGCACAATGCACGCGACAATTTCCTGGCCGTATCCGGCATCGGGAACTCCGACTGCCGCCGCTTCGAGCACTGCCGGGTGCTTCAATAATGCCTCGTCGATCTCACGAGGGGCGATGTTTTCTCCACCCTTGATGATCAATTCCTTGAGGCGCCCGGTGATGAAGTAGAAGCCGTCATCGTCGCAATAGCCCAAGTCCCCCGTCGCGAGCCAGCCGTCGGCATGCAGATCTTGAGCCGTCAATTCCGGCGCCTTCAAGTAACCCTGCATCACGTTGCTGCCGCGCAGTTCGATCTCTCCAGCCTCACCTGGCGGTAGCACGGCGCCGTCGGGCGCTACCACTCTGGCGGACACGCCGAGCGGGCGTCCGGCGGAACCATATTTGCGCGCACGCGGGTCGAGCGGGTTCGCAAACGCGACGGACGCGGTCTCGGTGAGTCCCATCGCCTCGATGACCGAGATGCCGAAGCGCGT
>JBPCLS010000351.1:0-4228 GCA_051003055.1 Casimicrobiaceae bacterium | reverse complement strand
ACCACACGGTGTCGATGCCGAACTTTTGCACCAGCGGCATAAAGATCGGCAGCGTAATCATCATCATGCTGACCTGGTCCACGAAGAGGCCAAGGAAAATCAAGATCAACATCATGCCGGCGACGAGGGCGAGCGGCGACAATCCCTGCTGCGTGATGGTTGCGACGAGGCCGTTGCTCGCGCCGGAGAAAGACAGAATTTGCGAGAAAGTCGTGGCGCCCACGATGATAAACAGAATCATGCCGGAAATAGCGATGGTGCCGCGCAGCGATCGCAGGAGATTTTCAAGGGTTAGTGCACGGTAGGCGAGCGCCAGTGTCGCCGTGGCGAGCGCGCCGATCGCCGCGGATTCAGTCGGCGTCGCCCAGCCGGCTGACATCGATGCGACCACAATCACAAAGATCGACACCAGCGGCAGCACGAACTGGATGAACGGGCGGAGTTTTTCCCACCCTCGGTACTCGACGAGCTTGCTCGTAGGTGCTAACGCAGGGTCGAGTCGAACCCGCACAATAATGTAGGCGACGAAGGCGGCCGCCAGGATCAGGCCCGGCACGACCCCGCCCATCAGCAGATTGGAAATGGAGATGCCGGACAGGCTACCCAGCAGCACGGTCAGCGCCGATGGGGGAATCAGCATGTCCACCGCGCCTATCGCCATGATCGGCCCCGTGGCCATCGTCGGGTGATAGCCACGCGCAAGCATGACCGGCACCATCAGCGTACCCAGCATCGCCGTGGTGGCGATCGTGGAGCCGGAAATTGCAGAAAAAACCGTGCCGGCGACGACCGCGACCACCGCCAGCCGGCCGGGCACTTGCTTGATTAGCCGTTCGACGCCGTCGATCACCTTTTCCGCGAGCCCGGTATGAAACAGCGTTTCGCCCATCAACACGAACAGCGGGATAGGCGTCAGCGCAAAACTGGTCACCGACTGCACGCTGTTGCGAGCGAGCTGAGCGAGGCCAGGCTCGCCGCCGAGGAATAGCCAGGCTCCGACTAGATTGATGGCGAGAAAGGAGAACGCAACGGGTAGGCCAAGAAACAGCAGCGCGGTCGAACCGCCGAGCATCAGCCACGCCGCGGCCTGCCAGGTCATCGGCAAGTTCTATCCGGCCGATACGGCTTCGGCGCGCGGACCGCGCGCGTTAAGGTTGAGCCGCCGCATGCGAAAACCTACTTCGATCGCGAGCAGCGTGAAGGCGATGGGCAGCGGCGCCAGCAGCCACCATTCCGGTGTCACCAAGGCCTTGATGGTCTGAGAGCCGGCGCGAAAACTCGAGGCCGTCATGCTCCACCCGTAAATCGCCATGACGACGCAGCAAATGAAGGCCAAGGCGTCGCTTAGCCATTCGCAATACCACGCAAGCTTTGATGGCAATGCCACCAACAAAACGTCCACGCGGATATGCTGACCGCGGCGCAGGATCCAGGGCGCCGCCAGCATGGTGATGAGATAGAGCATGCTCTCGGTGACTTCGTTGGACCAGGCAAGGCCCCGCAAGCTGGGGATGAGCGCAACGTTTCGCAGCAGCACGTCGGCACAAATCATCAGCATCATCAGAAACAACAACGCGCAGGCGATTGTCGCGAGGGCACCGAGCAACTTGCCGTAAAGTTCGGCGATTCTATTCATGCGAGGTTGTGGCTTCCAGAAGGGGCTTGGAGTCACCGGGTCAATAGCTGCTTGAGCTTCGGCCCGTGCTCGGGACTGGCCTTGATGGCGCCGGCCCAGCCCACGTCGTACGCGCGATCCACGTATTGTTTCGCGGTCGCGGCGTCGAACCTGATGGTCTTGAGCCCAGCCTGCGCCTGGCGCTTGGTCTCGTCGTCCGCGTATTGCTTCCAGAAGTCGTTCTGCGCTTCCAACGCTGCCGCCTGCTTTTGCAGAAAGTCACGCTGCGCGACGGTCAGCTTTTTCCACGTGTCCAGGTTTACCACGAGAGAGACCTCGGCATTGTAGAAGCCGGGATCGACACGGTACTTGGTCTTCTCGTGCCAGTTGAGATCGAAAATTCCGCCGATCGGCCATCCGTAGCCGTCTACCACGCCGCGTTCCAGTGCCGTGTACACCTCGCCTGGTGGAGTGGTGATAACGTTGCCGTTCAGCGCCTGGAAGAAGTCGCGATAAACCGGCGTAATGCGGATTTTGAGGCCGGTCAAGTCGGGCTTGTCGATCTCCTTGTTGAGATAAAGATGGAACGGTTGGTGCTCAACCACGCGCGCCAGGTAGTACATGTTGGCCTTCTGGTTCCAGATCTGGTTGATGTACTCGAAGGCGCCGTTCTTGCGCTGCTCGGCTATAGGGATTTGCGCGAGTTTGAGCGCGTCGGCTTCGGGCATCAGGTTCGTATAGAACGCGCCAGTGGTGAGCGCCATATCGACCACACCGGTTTTGACTGCATTGCCGACCTCGAACGCCGGAATCGCGCTGGGGCCACCGATGAAGCTGATCTGCAATGTTCCTTTGCCTTCGGCGTTGACCTTTTGGATCCAGGGCGTCAGGTGCTTGACGTAGATACCATTTTCGGCAAAAGCGCTCACGAGCCGCAGCGTGGTTTCCTGCGCGTGCGCCACGGACGGTGCAAGCGCGGCCACGGCCAGCGCGGCGAGAGTTGCCGTGCGGAATGCTTTCATTGTGTCGCCTCCATTTGTAGAGTATTGGTCCGCTCGCTTCCGAAAGACGAGGCGCCGATTTTGCGCCGATTTTGAAGAACACGCGTTTTTTGCGGACAATAGCTCGAATGGGTCTTGTGTCGGTATGCTGCTGCCCGTTCGCGTGGGCAGAATAGCGCACGGCGATGTACGGGGAAGCATTGCAAACGGGGTCAAGGGGGGCGAATGAACACGAACACGGTTGAACGCGATCACCGGGCGGAGTGTCTCGCCAAGGTCGTCGAGCTCGTGCGTGCCAAGGTCGCGCCGGAGCAACGCGGTGCACTCGAGGCATTCGTCGTTCGTTATTTCGGGCAGGTCGATCCCGAGGATCTCGCCGAGCGGCAACCCGCGGACCTCTACGGCGCCGCGCTCTCGCATTGGAATTTCGCACGCGAACGCAAGCCGGGCCACGCCTTGGTTCGCGTGTTCAATCCGACGATCGAGGAGCATGGCTGGCAGTCGACGCACACGATCATCGAGATCGTCAACGACGACATGCCATTCCTTGTCGATTCGGTGACGATGGAAGTGCACCGCGTCGGATTGACTCTGCACCTGATCGTGCATCCGATTGTCGCCGTGAATCGCGACAGCGACGGCACGCTAGCCGGCCTCGCTCCCGAGGACGCGCAACCCGTTCACCGCGAATCGTTCATCCATGTCGAAGTCGACCGCTTCATCGAAACCGCGCGACTCGACGAGCTTGCGGCTAACTTCGTTCGCGTTTTGGGCGATGTTCGCGAAGCGGTCGAAGACTGGACGAAGATGCGCTCGCGTTTGCTAGCGGTTGTCGCCGAGCTCGACCAGCGGCCGCCGCCGGTACCCGCCGACGAGCGCGCCGAAGCGCACGCTTTCCTGCTCTGGCTCGCCGACAATCACTTCACGTTCCTGGGCTATCGCCGTCACGAGCTCGTCAGCATCGACGGCGAAGCTGCGCTCAAGATCGTCCCGGACTCGAGCATGGGTGTTCTGCGCGAAGGCCCGAGTAAGGAGATTTCCGCCAGTTTCTCAGCACTCCCCCCGGAAGTGCGAGCGTATGCACGCCGGCCGGAAGTTCTGGTCATTACCAAATCGACGTCGCGATCGACGGTGCACCGTCCGGGCTACCTTGATTACATCGCCATCAAGCGGTTCGGCGACAACGGAGACGTCATCGGCGAGGACCGTTTCTTCGGTCTGTACACGTCCACTGCGTATAGCGCCAATTTGGCGGAGATCCCGCTGCTGCGACGCAAGGCGGCCAACGTCGTCGCGCGCGCGGGTCTGCCGCCCGGAAGCCACGCAGGCAAGGCGCTCGTCAACATCCTCGAGAATTATCCGCGCGACGAACTGTTCCAGACCGGCGAGGACGAACTTCTGCGCACCGCCATGGGGATTCTGCATCTCGGCGAGCGCCAGCGGTTTCGGCTGTTCGTCCGGCGCGACCCGTTCGAACGTTTCCTGTCGTGTCTCATCTATGCGCCGCGCGAGAATTACTCGACTGCGTTGCGCCAGAAGTGGCAGGCGATCCTGACGCAGGCATTCAACGGCAGCAGCTCCGAATTCAACGCCCATCTGTCGGAATCGGTGC
>JBPCLS010000350.1:0-5196 GCA_051003055.1 Casimicrobiaceae bacterium | reverse complement strand
GGCGAAGGCAAGCGCGAACACTAGCAGCGCCGGGGCGGACCTTCGGCGCTTGTATGGGCCCCCACGCTTGCGGCCGCATTTGCCAATTCGGCCGCTGCGCTGCCCCCAAGGGGCGCAATTCGCGCCTTGGGGCGGCCCGGCGGCGCTCATAGCACTACCGGGCGGTCGGAGAGCTCGTTCGTATCATCCGGCGTGCGCGGCGAATGCCGTGCGAGCAGCGTTTCGATCTCGGCGATCCCCTGCGTGACTCCCTCGGCAAATCTACCGTCGCGGAAGTGTGCCTCCATCGTGCGGCAGATGGCTTCCCAGACTTCATTGCCAACAGCGCGGTGGATGCCGCGGTCGGCAACGATCTCCACATCGCGATCAGCCAGCAGCAGATACACGAGCACGCCATCGTTGCGTTCGGTGTCCCAGACGCGCAGGTATCCGAATACTTCCAGCGCTCGCTCACGCGGGGTCACCTGCCCCCACAACCGCACCGGCGGCAAAGCCGCTTCGACGGCGAAGCACACCTGCCCGCCATGACGCGTTTCACCGTCGGCGATCGCACGCTCGATGCGCGCGAGCGCTTCCTCCGGAAAGGCGCGATCGACGTCCGCGCGGTCGGTCAAAACGTGCCGCCATAGCCGGGAAGCGAAAGGGCGCATCACGTTAGTCCCAGCCGCCGGACGCGCCGCCACCGCCGAAGCCGCCGCCACCGCCGGAGAAGCCCCCGCCGCCCCCGCCTCCACTCCACCCGCCACCGCCCCAACCGCCGCCACCCGACGGTAGCCAGACGCCGCCGCCGCGTCGCGCGAGACCGCTGCCCAGACCGAACATCAGCATGACGATGAAGGCGACGATCGCGGCGACGATCGCAATTGCCAGCGAACCCGCGACGAACCACGCGGCGGCGCCGACAACACCCGCGCCTACCGTCGATCCCAGCGCTTTGCCGAATATGCGCCGCAACATCGAGCCGAGAACAGGCACGACGACAAACAGCAGAATGAGCAGCGTCTCGAACGAAAAGCCACCGCCAACGCGCTTGGCCGGAGTCGCGGGTGGCCCGGCAAGGGGCTCGCCTTTGTTGACGACCGCGATGATCTGATCGACACCGGCGTTGATGCCGGCGGCAAACTGTGTCTGGCGAAAATAGGGCGCCACCGTCTCCGCGATGATACGGCGCGCCGTGGCGTCGGTCAGCGACCCCTCGAGCCCGTAACCGACCTCAATGCGCATTTTCTTGTCGTCTTTCGCGATCAGGAACAAAGCGCCATTGTCGTTACCCTTGCGTCCGATCTTCCACGCTTCGGCCACACGGATCGAATACGCCTCGATCGGTTCCGGTTTGGTCGACGGCACACTCAGCACGACCAGTTGATTGCCCGTCGCCTGCTCCCATGCCGCCAATTTATCCTCGAGCGCTTGTCGTTCTGGCGGTGTCAGCGTAGCGGCAAGGTCAGTGACGCGCTGGGTAAGCGCCGGGATGCGCGCCAGACCGTCGGTTCCGGCCTCCCAACCCTGCGCGTAGCCGAGTGCCGCCACCAACGCGAATACCGTGGCCGCTACCGCAGGCAGAATCCGCTTCACGAGGAGTAGGGGTAGAAGTCGCCGGTGCCTAAGCGCTCTGGACCTGGCTTGCGCCGCGCATTCGCGGGCGCGCGGGCGAGCGAAGGGAGCGGGAGCGCAACGTTGGGAAAGCGCAACGGCGCCGCAGCGCCCGCCTGCAATGAAGTTCCGTCAATAGCCCTTTTTCAGAAGCTCCGCCGCCGGATCGGCCGCTACCTGCTGCGTCGTTTCGGCCGCACTGGTCTTGGGCGCTGGCGCCGGGACGCTTGGCGGCGCTCCCGGTTGCTTGCCGAAATCGACCTTCGGCGGCGTGCTGACCGCCGCTTCATCGGCTACGGCAAAGTTGGGCTTTACGTCCATGTTGAACAACATCGCCGTCAAATTCGTCGGGAACGAGCGCACCGTCGTGTTGAACGCTTGCACCGTATCGATGTACCGCTTGCGCGCTACGGTAATCCGGTTTTCCGTACCCTCGAGCTGCGATTGCAGGTCGCGAAACAGCGCGTCGGATTTGAGGTTGGGATAAGCCTCGGCGACCAGCAGCAAGCGAGATAACGCCCCCTGCAACTGATTTTGCGCCGCGATGAATTTCTGAAATGCGGCCGGATCGTTGATGAGTTCCGGCGTCGCCCTTATGGCGCCCACATTCGCGCGCGCATTGGTCACCGCGATCAAAACCTCCTGTTCCTGCGCGGCGTACCCCTTCACCGTGTTGACCAGGTTGGGGACCAAGTCAGCGCGGCGTTGATACTGGTTCAGCACCTCCGACCAGGCGCCCTTGATTCCCTCGTCCTGCCGCTGCAAGTCGTTGTAACCACATCCGGCAAGGGTCAATGTCGCGAGCGCGGCAAACACAACGGCGATTTTTTTCAACATGTTTCCTCCGGGGACGAAAATCACGTGCGCTTAAACAGCGTGGCTCATCTGCCACGCACGCGCCCGCCAACCGCTTTAAGAGCGCCTAAGCAATATGCGGCGCCTTACGGGATCATACAAGGGGTCGTGCGCCGGACGCACCCACGGTGGCTTGCAAGCCGGCCGATGCGGCAACGGTCCTCTGCGCCAGGAGAAGATCCTCCCAAGCCTTCGCCTTGTCAGGGAGCGCGCGCAGCAAGTAGGCCGGATGATAGGTCACGATCAGCGGCACGCCGCGAAAATGATGGACGCGACCGCGCAGGCTGGCAATGGTCGCGTCGGTGCCGAGCAGCCAGGCTGCCGCGCTTCTACCCAAAGCGACAATGAGCCGCGGACGCAGCAATTCGATCTGGCGCTCGAGATACGGCCGGCACGCCTGCGCTTCGTGCGGCTCCGGCGTGCGATTGCTGGGTGGCCGGCACTTGAGTACGTTCGCGATGTACACCTGCTTGCCGCGCGCAAGTCCCAGCGCGCGCAGCATATTGTCGAGTAACTTGCCGGCCTGTCCCACGAATGGCTCGCCTCTGGCGTCTTCTTCCGCGCCCGGCGCTTCGCCGACGAATAGCCAGTCGGCGTCAAGATCGCCGACGCCAGGTACGCTGCGGTTGCGCGTTTTGCACAAACCGCAGGCGACACAGGCGTCGACGTCGCTCGCGAATTCCTGCCATGTGAGGGCGGCAATGCGGGCATGGCGCGCGTCCGCGTCCGCGTGCCCCGCTACCGGCTGTGGCGCACGCACAAGCGTCGCGACGGAAAGACGGCCGGCCTCGCCGGGCGGTTCGCGCCGCCGCCACGTCGGCGTTAATCCCAGCTCGATCAGAATGTCTTCGCGCGACGCCACGCTCAGCTGCCCCTTAGTTGCCCACTCAGTTGCCTACCTACCCGCCCAAATCCAGGTTCACGTTGACGCGACGGCGCATCACGAGCGCATCCTCGCGCGACGAGTCCGACGGCGTCACTGGATAATAGGCGACGCGCCGTGCGATACGTTCGAAGCCTGCCCGCTCGTACAGCGCGATGGCTGGGATATTCGACACTCGGACCTCCAAAAACACCTGCTCGGCGTTGAGCCGCTGCGCGTCGACGAGGAATTGCTCGAGCAGTTCCCGCCCCAACCCGGCGCGGCGCGTATCGGGAACGACCGAAAGGTTGAGTAATTGCGCTTCGCCGGGCGCCGGCATCAATACCCCATACGCAACGATGCGCCCCTCGCGCTCGCCCACGCGTGCGCTATAGCCGGCGGCCAGCGCGTCGCGAAAATTGGCAACCGTCCACGGCGCCGCATGAATCTGCGCTTCGAGTGCTGCGACGTAGGCAACATCGTCCGCCTGCATCGGACGCCAACGAACGACGGCCGGCGCAAGGAAAGCGGGAAGTGTAGCCACCGGGCCTTTAGGATGTTGAGCTAAACGTAACTACCGAAGTAGGGCTGCACTTTGTCGGTATGTTTATAGACGCAGGCCGGCTTCCCGTTCTGCCGTCGTCAGCGCAATTCGATGACGCACATACAGAGGATGCGCGTCTGCGGCAGCAACTCCTTCACCTGCGGCAAACCTGGGCAACGCAAGTTCGCCGATCGCCCGTGCGGAAGGCAATGCGTCCGATGCGACTCGCGCGATGCCCGACAAGGACTGGAGTTCCGGGTAAACGGCAAAGCCATTGCCAATCCCCAACCAAGAACCCGCGGCGCTTGGTGGCGCCTGCACTGCCGCCGGCTTGACGACCGCCGGCTCGCGGCATACCTGCCACGCGTCACCCTCGCGCTGATAGGCCGCCACATAGACCTCGCGCATGCGCGCGTCGAGGCACACCAGCGCGTGAGTCGCGCCGCGTTCCCGCCACGCCGCTTGCGCCATCGCTTGCAAGGTCGGTACGGGAACCAGCGGTACATTGACACCGAAGGCGAGACCTTGCGCGACACCGCAGGCGATTCTGACCCCGGTGAACGACCCCGGTCCCGCTCCGAACGCGATTCCGTCGATTTCCGCAAGCGACCAGCCCGCCTCCGCCAGAACTTCAGCAATCAGCGGCAGCACACGTTCGGAATGCTGCTCGCCTGAAAGTTCGCCGCGTTCGTGCCAAAGCGTGCCATCGCCGCAGGCGACCGACAGCCAGCTCGTCGCAGTGTCGAGTGCGAGCAACTTCATGCGGTGGCATCTTACCGGACGCGCAATTGTTAACTACCCGGTAACCCGTACAATTCACCGCTTTCGCCTGCAGATGGCGCTTCCCTCGAACGACTTGCTCCCAGCGACTGCTCTCACCATCGAGTCGCTCGATGGTGAAGGTCGCGGCGTTGCGCGTGTCGCCAGCAAAGTTGTTTTCGTCGAGGGGGCGTTGCCCGGCGAAATCGTGACCGTCGACGTATTCAAGAAGAAACCGACGTTCGATTTGGCCCGCGTGCGCTCCGTCTTGCGGTCAAGCCCCGATCGCGTCGTCCCGCGCTGCCCGCATTTCGGCGTGTGCGGCGGATGCACGCTGCAACACGCGAGCCCCTCGCTGCAAATCGCGGCCAAACAGCGCACGCTCGAGGATGCACTGGAAAGAATAGGACAAGTCTGCGCCGAACGGATGCTGCCCCCCATCGAGGGCCCCGCCTGGGGCTATCGCTTTCGTGCGCGGCTGTCGGTGCGCCACGTGCCGAAAAAAGGCGGCGTGCTCGTCGGCTTTCACGAGCGCAAGTCAAGTTTCGTCGCGGACATGCGGGAATGTCATGTGTTGCCAAAA
>JBPCLS010000349.1:0-3960 GCA_051003055.1 Casimicrobiaceae bacterium | reverse complement strand
TCACCAAGCTGCCGCATTACGTGATGCCGCTTTATCCGGCGATTGCGATCATGATCGTCTGGGCGATCGAGAGGCGCGCCCTGTCGGGCAATCCGCATCTGACGCGGTTCACCGTCATGTGGCCGTTCTTCGCAGCGGTAATTCCGGCTGCGGCGGTCTGGCTGGTGTTTTACATGCGCGGTCAGTTCGCGTGGCTCGCCTGGCCCTTCGGGGCAGTGGGATTGATTTTCGGATTCTATGCATGGCGCCTTTATGACGTGGAGGGCCCGGAGCGTTCGCTCCTGCGCGCATCGCTCGCCATGTTGCTGATGACGATCGCGACACTCGGCGTTGCGGTGCCCTTGATGGGCCCAGTCTTCTCGAGTGCGGCGCTGACCAGCTTTGTGCGCGACGCCGACTGCCGCAACCCGATGGTTGCTGCTGCAGGCTTCCACGAGCCGAGCCTCGTATTCCTGCACGGAACGCGGACGCGGCTTGTCGACGGCTCGACCGCGGCCGAAATCCTGCGCGGCGGAGACTGCCGTTACGCAATCATCGAATCGCGCCACGACCGCGCCTTCGCGCAGCGTGCCGAGCAGATCGGATTGCACTATCGCCTGCGCGGTCGGCTGGAGAACGCATTCAACTACAACGGCGGCCGCGCGGTATCCTTTGCCATCTATCGCACGGACCCGCAGCGATGACGGCGAGTTCGCACGCCGGTAAGCACTCCGCGGCGGACACCGGCCTGCGCCGTGTCGCCGCGAACCTCAAGGCCTGGCTCTCGCTGGTCGTGCGCCCGCGCCGATTCAAGGAAAGCCGGCTGCTGCCGCCGCGGCGCAGGCTCGCAATTGGGGGACTCGCGGGCGTTGCCCTGGTGGCGTTCTGCATGATCGTGCTCGACGCACGCGGCGTAACGTTCGCTGGCACATTGCCGCTTTGGGTCATTGAAACGTTCAACGAGATCACCGACTACGGCAGGTCGGGCTGGACGCTGATCCCGATCGGCTGCTTCATTGTGCTGGCGGCGGTCCTGTGCACGCCGGCCGCTGGGCGCACGACAAACCTCGTGCTCACGAGCCTGATCGTACGCCTCCAATTCCTCTTTCTGGCGATCGCGCTGCCCGGCATTTTCGTGACGATCGTCAAAGGGTTCATCGGGCGGATGCGGCCGTCTGACCTCGGTCCGTTCACCTATGCGCCGTGGTCGTGGCAGCACAAATTCGCGAGCCTGCCGTCTGGACATACGACGGCAGCCTTCGCGCTCGCGTTCGCGATCAGCGTGCTCTGGCCCAGGGTGCGCTTGCCGATCCTTATTTTCGCCGTCGTGATAGGGGTCAGCCGCGTCGTCATCCAGGCGCATTTCGTCAGTGACGTGGTCGCGGCTGCCTTCGTCGGCGGCTTCGGCGCGATCCTGGTGCGCAACTGGTTTGCCGCGCGCGGCCTCGCGTTCTTGCCCGCGCGGGACGGCGCCGTGGACGCGATGCCGGGACCGTCATGGCGCCGCGTCAAGACGGTTGCCCGCAGCCTGCTGGGCCAATAAGAAGCGCGTGCCTCACAACGGATGCCAATGCCCGACACGAATCCCCCAGCCGGGACGCCGCAACCCGCCGTTTCGGTGGTGGTGCCGGTGCGTAACGAAGCCGACAATGTTCGCTTGCTCACCGACGAGATCGCGGCGGCGCTGAACGGGCGCTGGAGCTTCGAGCTGATCTACGTCAACGACGGCTCGACCGACGGCACGGAGGCGGCGGTGAGCGCGCTAAAAGCGGATCGGCCGTGGCTGCGGCAGCTCAAGCACGCCAGTTCCTGCGGACAATCGGCGGCGGTGCGCAGCGGCGTGATCGGGGCGCACGCGCCCCTCGTCGCCACGCTCGATGGCGACGGGCAAAACGATCCCTCTTTCATTCCGACACTGCTGCATGCGTTCGAGCAGGGCGGCGGGCGAATGGGACTTGTCGCGGGACAGCGCGTCGGGCGCCGCTCCGGTGCATGGAAGAAAGCACAGTCCCGCATCGCGAACGACGTTCGCGGTGCGATCCTGCGCGACGGCACCCGCGACAGCGGCTGCGGGCTGAAAGTGTTCCGGCGCGATGCATTCCTCGCGCTTCCCTATTTCGACGCGCTGCACCGCTTCCTGCCCGCGCTGTTCCGGCGCGACGGCTATGCCATCGGCTATGTCGACGTGATCGACCGGCCGCGCCACTCGGGAAGATCGAACTACGGACTATGGGACCGGCTTTGGATCGGCATTCTGGATTTGGCCGGCGTGTGGTGGCTGATCCGGCGCCGCAAAAAGGTCCCGCAGGTTTCGGAGGTCTGAATGCTCATTGATCTTCAGCGCGCGGTCGGCAGCTATCTGCACGATGTGTTCGTCGTGCAACTCGACTGGTGGATCGTGCTCGGCTTCATCGCACAGGCGCTGTTTACCATGCGCTCTCTCGTTCAATGGATCGCCTCCGAGCGGGCCGGCCGCAGCGTGGTGCCGATGGCGTTCTGGGTGTTCTCGATCGGCGGGGGCATCCTGCTTCTGGTCTATGCGCTCTACCGCCGGGACCCGGTGTTCATCACCGGACAGGCGTTCGGCGTATTCATCTATCTGCGCAATCTTTATTTCGTGCTGCGCGAGCGCAATCAAGCTGGCGCACCCGCCGCCTGACGCAGCGCCGCAAAGCCGCGCTCCAGATCGGCGGTGAGGTCGCCGACATCCTCAAGCCCGATATGGGAGCGGATCGTCGGCCCGCCGGGATTCCATGGCGTCGCGGTGCGGAACGCCGCGCAGTCGAACGGGATCGCGAGGCTTTCGAAGCCGCCCCATGAGGCGCCAATGCCAAACAGCGTCAGCGCATTGATCAACGCATGCGCGGCCTTGTCCGGCATCGGCTTCAATACGATGCTGAACAGACCCGATGCGCCGGTGAAATCGCGCTTCCACAGCGCATGGCCCGGATCGGACTCGAGCGCTGGGTGGAGCACGCGCGCGACTTCCGGGCGCGCCGCCAACCATCGTGCGACCGCCAACCCGGACTGCTGATGATGCAGGAGCCGCACCTTCATGGTGCGCAGGCCGCGCAGCGCCAGGAACACATCTTCCGGCCCGGCACAGATCGCCATCGTGTCGAATGTCGCGCGCAAATCCTTCCAGCAGCGCTCGTTCGCCGACACCATCCCGAGCAACAGATCGGAGGACCCGCTGCAATACTTGGTGCCCGCCTCGATCGCGATATCGACGCCGCGCTCATGCGGTGGGAAAAACAGCGGCGTCGCCCAGGTATTGTCCATCAGCACGATCGCGTCGCGCGCATGCGCTGCGGCCGCGATCGCTGGAATGTCCTGGATTTCGAACGACAGCGAGCCCGGTGCTTCGGTAAATACCGCGCGGGTATTCGGCTTGAACAGGGTTGCGATGCCGGCGCCCAGCAGCGGATCGTAGTAGGTCGTCTCGACGCCGAAGCGCTTCAACACCGTGTCGCAGAAATTCCGCGTCGGGCGATAGACCGAGTCAGGCACCAGCAAATGGTCGCCGGCCCTGAGGCACGACAACAGCGCGACTGAAATCGCCGCGAGCCCGGAAGGGACCAGCACTGTCCCGGCCGCGCCGCACAGCTCGGTCCATGCGACCTCGAGGGAATTGGTGGTCGGCGTGCCCTTGGTGCCGTAGGTATAACGCGCGTCGCGCTTCAGGAATTTCTCGACGGTTGGATAGAGTACCGTCGAACCGCGATAAATCGGCGTGTTCACGAAGCCGTGCTGTTCGCTCGGCACGCGGCCGGCGGTGACGAGCCGGGTACCCGCCTGCAGCGGCCTGCCCGTGCCTCCGCCGCCATTTCCGTTCTCGGGTATCCGGTTCATCTGTGCTAGGTCCTTGCGGGGGGTATTTACTGCTTCAACCGGACCAATCGCAACCCCTTGACCTTATTGGTCGATAGTTCTGAGATGCGGCATTCGGGGGTTGCGTGGAGTTCGTGCGGTCATGATGAC
>JBPCLS010000348.1:0-9584 GCA_051003055.1 Casimicrobiaceae bacterium | reverse complement strand
GATCAAACGCATCCGAATGCCTACGTAAAGGTCATGACCGACGGCATTCTGCTCGCCGAGACGCAGGGCGACCGCAGGCTTGAAGCGTACGACACGATCATTGTCGATGAAGCGCACGAGCGCAGCCTCAATATCGATTTTCTTCTGGGGTATTTGAAGCAGCTACTCGGGCAACGACCCGATCTGAAACTCGTCATTACTTCGGCGACGATCGACGCGGAGCGATTCGCGCGGCATTTCGCGTCGCGCCCTCCCGATACGGAATGTCCAGCACCGGTCATCGAAGTTTCGGGCCGGATGTTTCCGATCGAGATTCGCTACCGGCCGGTCGGACAGCCGACCAACCAGGAAGCCGCGGACGCTGGAGTCGACGACGAAGAGGACCTGGAAGAGGCCATCGTTGCAACGGCCGAGGAGCTCTGGCGCGAGGGACCGGGCGACATTCTGGTGTTTCTGCCGCGGGAACGGGAGATTCGCGAAACCGGCGATCTCCTGCGGCAGGCGCTGGCGCGCCGACCCTACGCGCACCTGCTCGAAATACTTCCGCTCTTTGCGCGTCTGTCCGTGCAGGAACAGGAACGGGTCTTCGCGCCATCACACGGCCGCCGCATCGTGCTCGCGACCAACGTGGCGGAGACCTCGCTCACGGTGCCGGGTATCTGCTATGTCATCGACGCCGGGCTCGCGCGCATCAAACGCTATTCACTGCGCAACAAGACAACACTGCTGCAGATCGAAAAGATCGCGCAGGCCGCGGCCAATCAGCGCGCCGGCCGCTGCGGCCGGGTGCAAGACGGCATCTGCGTGCGGCTCTATGCCGAAGACGACTTCAACGCCAGACCCAAATTCACCGAACCGGAGATTTTGCGCTCGTCTCTCGCGGCGGTGATCCTGCGGATGGCTTCGCTCGATCTGGGACCGGTCGACGATTTTCCATTCCTCGAAGCGCCCGGCCCGCGCGCGATTGCCGACGGCTTTCAACTGTTGCAGGAACTTGGCGCCATGGCCATTGAGCGCACGTTGACGCCGCTCGGCCGCGAACTCGCCCGGTTGCCGCTCGATCCTCGCGTTGGACGCATCGTTCTGGCCGCGCGCGATGCAGGTTGTCTCGCCGAAGCGCTGGTGATCGCGAGTGCGCTCTCGGTGCCGGACCCCCGCGAACGGCCATTGGAACGCCAACAGGCGGCCGACCAGGCGCACATTAAGTTTCGCGACGACCGCTCCGATTTTTTATCGCTCGTCGCGCTATGGGAATTCTTTGCCGACGCGCTGTCTCAAAAGCTCTCGCACCGCAAGCTGGTCGATGCCTGCCGGGCGCAGTTCGTCTCCTATCTACGGCTGCGCGAATGGCGCGACGTGCACCAGCAACTCGTGAGCGTACTGGAAGACACGGGCTGGAATTGGCCGCGCGAGTTGCCCAAGGCCTACGACGCGCCGCGGTACGCAACCTTGCATAAGGCGCTGCTCGCAGGCCTTCTCGGGAACATCGGCGTCAAGAACGACGCCGATGACGGTTTCCTCGGTGCCCGTGGCGTCAAGTTCTATTTGCACCCCGGGTCGGGCATTGCCCGCAAAGCGAACAAGTGGGTGTTGGCCGCGGAGCTGACCGAGACCACGCGTCTCTTTGCGCGCTGCGCGGCAAAGATCGAGCCGGAATGGATCGAAGCCGTGGCCTTCGATCGCGTGACGCGCGAGCATTTCGATCCCCACTGGGACGAGCGCCGCGGTGAAGTCGTCGCGAGCGAAAGAATTTCGCTCTACGGACTCACGCTAGTTGCGCGGCGGCCGGTGTCATTTGGCGCAATCGACCCCGTGACCGCTCGCGATGTGTTCATTCGCGAAGCGCTGGTCGCAGGCGCGTTCAAAACCCGCGGCAGCTTCCTCGTGCACAATCGCAAGCTTGTCGCCGAAATCGCCGAGCTCGAGCACAAGGCGCGACGGACCGACGTGCTGGTCGATGACGCAACGATCGCGTCGTTCTACGCCGAACGCATTCCCCCCGATGTGTGTTCGACAGTCACCTTCGAGCGCTGGCGCTCGGCGGCGGAAGAGCGTGACGCGGGCGTGCTCTGCCTGACGCGCGAACATTTGATGCGTCATGCCGCGGCGCAGGTAACAGTTGACCTCTATCCGGAACACCTGGCTGTGGCGGAAACGACGCTGCCGCTCAAGTATCGATTCGCACCTGGACATCCGCTCGACGGTCTCACCACGACGGTCCCGCTCGCGCTGCTGAATCAGGTGGAGGAGGCAAGGCTCACGTGGCTCGTGCCCGGGATGATTAGGGAGAAGGTCACGCATTACTTGAAGAGCCTGCCCAAGGGTTGGCGCAATCGGCTGATCCCGCTGCCCGAGACGGTCACGGCGTTCCTCGAAGCCATGCCGTTCGCCGGAGCGCCTCTGACCGAAGCCCTCCGCGCCTGGTTGCACGAGCGGCTAGGCGAGGCTCCCGGCGCCGACGTATGGGCCGGCGCAGCGCTGCCCAACCATCTCGCAATCAATATAGAGGTCGTCGATGCCGCGGGACGCGAACTCGCCATGGGACGCGACTTGCGCGCTTTGCGGGCACAACTGGGTGAAGCTGCGCAACTCACGTTCGCCGCCGCGAAGCCTGAGTTCGAAAAAAGCTTTGTCAAATCCTGGGACTTCGGCGATCTGCCCGAGACTCTGGCGATCGCCCGCCATGGACAACGACTGACCGGTTATCCCGCGCTGATCGATGATGGCGCGGAAGTCTCGGTCGCATTACTCGATACGCGGCAAGCGGCGGATACCGCGACTCGCCAAGGCGTGTTGCGGCTGATGCGTCTGACGTTGAAAAGCGCGACAGCGTCCTTTGATCGGGGTGGCGCCGGATTCGCGCAAACCGCACTTCAACTCAAGACGACGGTGCCGACCGACCAACTGCTCGCGGACGTGTTGGCCGCCGTCGTCGATCGCGCCTTCTTGGGTGATGATCCGCTACCGCGCACCGAACGGGCATTTGCCGAACAGGTCCGCCGTGCCCGGGCTCGCCTGCCTGCGGTGGCGGCGGGCGGATTTACGCTGCTGCAGGCGATCGCCACGGAACATTTCACGCTGTCGCAACGACTCGCGAAGATGGCGGCGCCGCATGCACGGTTCGCGGCCGATGTCCGTGCCCAGCGCGATGCATTGGTCCATCCCGGATTCTATGCGGCGACACCGTGGGCAAAATTGCAACATCTGCCGCGTTACTTGAAAGCACTTGACCGTCGGCTCGTTAGATTCGCGGAACGGCCGGAGCGCGATGCCCGTCATGCGGAGCAAGTTGCGGCGCTATGGCAGCGCTATCGCAAGCGGATCGAGCGCGATCGGCAATCGGGAAATCGCGACGCTGCACTCGAGGAATTCCGCTGGTTGCTTGAGGAGCTCAAGGTATCGCTGTTTGCGCAGGAGTTGAAGACACCCTTTCCGGTTTCCTTCAAGCGCGTGGAGAGGGCGTGGTCCGAACTTGCGCGATAGGTCCTGTCCCGAAAACTAGCGCGCTGACGAATGGCCGGCAAGCGCGTTGGCTTAGGGTAGGCCGCCGTGCTAGAGTAACTTCGCCGCATTATGTTCTAACGTCTTGAGCTGACAGACGCAAAAACGCCCGCAATCGCCAGTGACCCAACCAACCGTGAACGCGATTTCTTCCGGAGCGTCGACCCGCCTCGCGATCCCCCGTGACAGCGCGAAGATCCTGAGCGACTGCCGGGATTTGGTGATCCATCGGCTGTTGACGTCGTTTGCCGAAATGCTCGACCGCGTTGGCGACCTCTTGATGGACCGCGCGAGCCTGTCCGATGTCCGTGACGATCAAATACTGTTCCTGGATGCGCGCGCTGCCCTAAAAGGCGAACGCCCGGCGCTGATGGCTGAATTCGAGCGCCAGTTGCACAAGCAGATCGACGACAAGATTGCGGGCGGGGACGAGGAGCAGGAGCATTTTTCCACCGTCAAAGTCGATCCGGCCAAGCTTACGCTGGTCGAGAAACCGTCGATGGACGAGTCAGTTCTGACCGGCAACATCACGCGGATCGTGGAAAACCTTTGCCACGACGAGCTCCTCACGCTCAACCGCGGCCTGGGCCATCTGTTGGGGCGCCCCGATCTTGAAACCAACGCGAATCCCATGTCCCCCGCGATGATCGTCAATGCGTTTTCGCTGGCGCTGAAAGTAGTCAATACCGATCGCCGTGTGAAGTTCCAAATCATGAAGGAGTTGAACCAGACGTCGCTGGCCAATATTGCCGCTATCTACGCCGACTTGAATGCGCATTTGCTGCAGCTTCACGTCATTCCGACGTCACGGCCGACGACATTCAAGCGCAAAGGCGGCACCGATCGCGACCGCGCACGTGCCATACCGCCACCGCAGTCGTCGGCGGAAATGGATGTGATGGCAATGTTCAAGCGGATGTACGGGAGCGCCACACCCAAGGGTGCGGCCGCCGCGCCCTCAGCATTCGGTCCGGCGCCTTACCGTGAAGGCCCGCAACCGTCAGGCCCGAGCTTCAGCCTGCCCAATGGAACGCCGCAGAGCCACGGCGGCGGCGCAGCACCGACTCCGCATTTCGATGTGGCGGCTACGCAACCCGGCGGTGGCCACGGTCCTGCTTTACCCGCGAACGTCAACCGGCCTGACGAAATGCCGCAGAGCCGCGGGCGCGCCGCAGCGCCGACTCCGCATTTCGATGTGGCGGCTACGCAATCCGGCGGCGACCACGGCCTCGATTTTCCCGCGATTCAGTTGCCCGGAGGCGTAATGCCGGCGGGGACGGTGCGGACGTTCGCTCCGTTGTCGCAAACGCCGTCCGGTTACACGCCGGGCGCACCGATTATTTCCTCCGCCGACCTGCATGAAGGTCTGACCCGTCTGCAAGCGGGACACAGTGGTTTCCATGTGGGTGGCGCCGAGGTCCCGTTCTCCGGGATTCCCGACGGGTTGCACAACGTGCTGCGCGACCTGCAGGCGTCGCCACTTGGCGCGAAAGCGAATCAGCTCGAGTCGATGACCATCGAGATGGTCGCGATGCTGTTCGACTTCATCTTCGACACCAAGGACATGCCGGACGGGATCAAGGCGCTGATCGCGCGCCTGCAGATTCCCGTGCTGAAGGCTGCGATGCTCGATGGCGCATTCTTCGCGAAACGGAACCATCCGTCGCGGTTGCTGGTGAATGGGCTCGCGCAGGCCGGCCTAGGCTGGTCTCCGGCGATGGGGCCGGAGGATCCGCTGTACAAAAAGATCAGCGTCATCGTCCACAAGATTCTCGACGGATTCTCCGACGACCTGACGATTTTCGAAGAGTTGCGCGCTGAGCTTACCCGGTTCCTGGAGGAGGACGAAAAGGCGGCCGAGGCGAATATCGTCGCCACGGCCGAGGAGATCAACCAGCGTGACCGGCGCGAGATCGCCGGCGTGGTGGCAAAGGCGGAAATCGAGCGGCGCATCGAGCAGCATCCGGTCCCAAATTTCCTGGCGTCGTTTCTGCGCCAGCAATGGGATGAGTCGCTGACGTACACGTATTTGCACGAGGGCGACGAGAGCGAGGCATGGACTTCCACCCTCGCCACGCTCGACGACCTGGTCTGGAGCGTGCAGCCGAAAAAGACGGCGGAGAATCGCAAGCATCTCGTCGCTTTGCTGCCCTCGCTCCTTAAGCGCGTGGCCGCGGGAATGCACAACCGCACGTGGTCGCCGGAGACGCGCGAACAGTTCATGTCGAACCTGGTCGAAGCGCACGCGGCGGCGGTCAAACCGTCGTTTGCCGCGGTGTCGTCGCCGACTTCCGCCGTCGCCGAAGCAGCGAAGGCGCAGGCGGAGGCGGCCAAGGCCGCGGGCGACGATGCGCTTGCTGCCAAGGCGGAAGCGCTCGCCGAGGCAATGACGCAGGCGACACCCGAGCCGCTGCAACCCGAGCGTGAAATCGTCGATGACGATTATCTGGAAATCGCGCGCAGTCTCGACCGGGGCACATGGATCGAGTTCGAGGCCGAAGATGGTCAACTCGCTTTCGCCAAGCTCGCCTGGATCAGCCCTTTGCGGGGCACTTACCTGTTTACCAACCGGCAGGGCCAGAAGGCACTCTCGATGACGGCGGAGGATCTCGCCGATCGATTCCGCGCGGATCGCGCGCGGGTCGTGGAAGCCGAGCCGCTGATCGACCGCGCGTTCTCGAGCATGATGACGCAGATGGAACATAAGCTCGTCGAAGTCGCGGCAGTTTAAATCGGCTCCGATGCACGTCGGTAGGACGCCGGAGGGCGGAGCAGGGCCCCATCGTAGATGGGGATGCGACCCCGGAGGCGGAGAATGGATTTCCAACGCCGCAGGCTGAACCGGAGTGCGGGAAGCCAGTCTGTCAACCTCGGCGCATCGAGTCGAGGAAATGCACCGAGGCCGGTGCCGGGCGCGGTGCGGGGGAGAATTTTACGCGCACTCGCGAGCGCGCTACCGGTCCTGTTCAGTGCACGATTGTTCGCCGCTGTGGCCGCGCCTTTGACCGCTGCCGCGTTGGGGTGGCTCTTCATCGGATGGTGGGCGTGGGAGCCGCTCGCAGACTGGCTCTCCGGCTTCTCGTTGCTTGGAGAAGATCGCGTCGGCGGTCTAGGGCACCGTATTGGCCAATTCGGCGCTGCGCTTCTCGCCGTCGTGCTGCTGATGCTGGCGGCGGTCGTAACGGCGCTGATCGCGATCGCCGTACTGGCGATGCCCGTTATCGTCGAGCTGGTAGCCGCACGCGGTTTTGCGACCCTCGCACGCCGCCGCGGCGGCAGTTTTGCGGGAAGCGCCGCCAACGCACTGGTCACCGTCGCTGTCTACACACTGCTCTGGCTTGCGGCACTTTTCCTGTTGTTCGTACCGCCGCTGTACGTCGCGGCGACGCTGGTTCTGAATGCGTGGCTCAACCAGCGCCTCTTTCGCTACGACGCGCTCGCGCTGCACGCCGATCGTGCCGAGATGATGGAAGTCGTCCGGCGGGCGAGGAACCGGATGTTCCTGCTCGGGCTCTTGCTCGCCCCGCTCTCGCTGGTGCCGTTGGTCAATCTGGTAGCGCCTTTGTATGCGGGGATCGCGTTTACCTATCTATGTTTGAGCGAACTCACGGCGTTGCGCGCAAGCTCGGGTCAAAGCTAATAACGGAGCAAGGTGGATGGAGAAAGGTACGTGGTTCGACGCAGTGGCAGTGGGGGATACGTTCGCGGACACGATGACCGTGACCGAGACGCATCTGACGCTTGGCGCGGGATTGATCGGTGACTTCAACCCGTTGCACACGAACGAGCAGTTCGCGCGCAAGTCGCGCTTCGGCGGGCGCATTCTGCACGGGATGCTGACGAGTGCGATCATGGGGGCGCCGGTGGGCATGTATTTTCGCGGCACCGCCATTGCCTATCTCGAACACAACACGCGGTTCACCGCGCCGGTGCGGCCGGGCGACACGTTGACGACGACGTGGCGCGTGACCGGTACCATCGACAAGCCCAAGCATGGCGGCGGCATCGTCGAGCTGGCTGGTGTCGCCGCAAACCAGCACGCCGTCGTCGTGGCAAAGGCCACCGGCAAGATCATGGTCGCTGTGCGACCGTAACGCCGGGAGTTACGGGCGCGCAAGCGCGTCGACGCACTCCGCAACCAATTCCGGTCCGCGATAGATCAATCCGGTGTAGAGCTGCAGCAGCGACGCGCCGGCGGCGACTTTCTCGCGTGCGTCCTCACCCGAGAGAATCCCGCCCACCCCGATGATCGGCAATGCACCGTCGAGCGACTTCGCCATTTGCCGGATTGCGTTCGTCGCTTTGTCGCGCAGCGGACCACCCGACAGCCCACCCGTCTCTGCCGCGTACGGCTGCCCGGCGATTGCGTCGCGCGCGACGGTCGTGTTGGTCGCGATGACCCCGTCGATTTGCTGCGCGACGAGTTGCCGCGCGATCGCGACGATGGCTTCGTCCGCCAAGTCAGGGGAAATCTTCACCACCAGAGGCACGTACCGGCCGTGCCGCTGCGCAAGTTGCGATTGTTCGGCCTTGAGTAATGCCAGCAACGGCGCTAGCGCATCGTCGCTCTGCAGGTCGCGCAACCCCTGCGTGTTGGGCGACGAAATGTTGACGGTTACGTAGTGGGCCTTTGCGTAGACCGCGCGCAGGCAGCAGACGTAATCCTCGGCGGCCCGTGCGTTCCCGGTATCGAAATTGCGGCCGATATTGATCCCCAGCACGCCGCGATACGATGATTGCTCGAGGTTGTCCAGGAACTTGTCGACGCCGACATTGTTGAAGCCGAGGCGGTTGATCAAACCTTTGGCGCGCGGTAACCGGAACATCCGGGGTTTCGGATTGCCCGGTTGCGGACGCGGCGTGACGGTCCCAGCCTCGAGAAAACCGAAACCGAACGTCGCGAGGCCAGCCAAGTGCCGCGCATTCTTGTCCAGCCCCGCCGCGAGTCCGATCCGATTGGGGAAGCGAATGCCCATCACGGTGACGGGCACCGGCGCGACAGGAGGCGCGAACATTTGCGCAAGTCCGAGCGCAGCCGCGCGGTCGAGCGCCGCGAAGGCGAGTTGATGAGCGGTTTCGGGATCGAGCGCGAACAGGAAAGGACGCGCGAACGGATAAAATCGGTGCATGAGGAGAGGAAAAAACAGGTTCCCGTGATGCTGTGCAACCGAGCGCGAGCGCGGCGCGATGATAGCATTGGCGTCATGCGCATCGCTGTCCCGCTGCTTGTTGCCGGTTGCATGATGCTCGCGCACGCGCTTCCGGCCGCTGCCAAAGCGGCTGGCAAGCCGAAAGAAGAATCCCGACCTTTATACGCACAGCGTGCGGACGTGCGGGAATTTGCCGCGGAGGTTGCAGACGAGCACGGGTTCGATCGAAACAAGGTTGCGCGTTGGTTTGCGGCGGCCAGGTTCCAGCCGCAGATTGTCGCGGCGATGGACCGGCCTCTGCTTTTGCCGCCGAAATGGTACGAGTACGCCCCGCAGTTCCTGTCGCGTGAGCGGATTGACGGCGGCGTCGCGTTCTGGCGCTCGCACGCCGAAACGCTGGCACGCGCTGAACGCGAATTCGGAGTTCCGGCGGAAATCGTCGTGGCGATCCTTGGCGTGGAAACCTTTTACGGCCGCAACACGGGTTCGCATCGCGTACTCGATGCGTTGGCCACACTCGCGTTCGATTATCCGCGACGCGCACCGTTCTTTCGGGGTGAATTGAAGCACTACGTCGTGCTCGCCGAGGAACAGGGGTTTTCACCGCTCGATGCCAAGGGTTCGTTTGCGGGGGCGATGGGAATACCGCAGTTCATGCCCGGCAGCTATCGCCGCTACGCCGTCGATTTCAGCGGTGATGGCCGGGTGGACCTCTGGCATAGCACCGCCGATGTGATCGGCAGTGTCGCCAATTATCTGGCGCGCCACGATTGGTTGCCGGGGCAGCCGGTATTGCTGCCAGCGGTGGTCAAAGCCGAGGCGCGCGACCTGGTGCTCGCCCGGCTCGACGGTGGCATTAGCGAACGGCGCTCGCTCGGCGCATGGGAGGCCGACGGCGTTCGTGCGACTGGGCTTCAGGCCGCTCTCGCGCCT
>JBPCLS010000347.1:0-9575 GCA_051003055.1 Casimicrobiaceae bacterium | reverse complement strand
CCATGCCGACGCGCGCGCGCAGCTTGGGCAGCTTGGTCTTCGGATCGTTGACCTTGACGCCGTCGACGATAATGTCGCCTTTCTGAATGGGCTCGAGGACATTCACCGCCTTGATCAGCGTCGACTTGCCGGAGCCGGAGGGCCCGCAAACAACAATGACCTCGCCTTTCGCAACGTTGGTCGTGCAGTCGGTCAACACCTGGAAGCTTCCATACCACTTGGAAACGTTGCGAATTTCGATCATCGGCATGATAACGAGGTTCCTAAAAGACTTTGTTTGCTAACGCACGATGGCAATCTTTTTCTGCAGCTGCTTGACTAGTAGCGAACCTGAAAAGCAGATCACGAAGTACACGAGCGCGGCGAACAGGTACATTTCCACCAGACGGCCATCGCGTTGTGCGACTTTGGACGCCGCCCCCAAAAAGTCGGTGATCGACAGCACGTAAACGAGCGACGTGTCCTGAAACAGGATGATCGTCTGCGTGAGCAGGACCGGCAGCATGTTGCGAAACGCCTGCGGCAGCACGATTTTTGCCATTGTCTGCCAATAGTTGAGGCCCAGTGCATAACCCGCCAACGCCTGACCTCGCGCGACGGACTGGATGCCCGCGCGCATGATCTCGCAGTAGTACGCCGCCTCGAACAGCGTGAACGTGATAACCGACGAATAGAATGCACCGACCTGGATCGGCGTGCTGGAGCCGATGATGTACGCACCGATGTACGGCACGAGGAAGTAGAACCAGAAGATGACTAGCAGCAGCGGGATCGACCGCATCAGATTGACGTACGTGCCCGCGAACGAGGACAGCAGCTTGATCGACGATAAGCGCATCATTGCGAGCAGCGTGCCGAAAACGACGCCGCCGGTCATCGCCAGTGCTGTCAAGGTCAGCGTAAACGTCATCCCCTCGCGGAAGAGGTAGCCAATCGACCGCTCGATGACGTTGAAATCGAATGCGCCCATCGCGACTTCAGTGTCCTGGCACGGCGGGCGCGGACCCGACGAAGCCCGGAACCGCAACCCTTTTCTCGACGATGCGCATGCCGATCACAACGATGACATTGATGAAAAGGTAGACCAACGTCGCCGCTGTGAACGCTTCGAACACCTGGAAGGTGAATTCCTGGATCGAGCGCGCCGCGGCGGTAAGTTCGACCAGACCGATGGTCAACGCCACCGAAGAGTTCTTGATGATGTTCATGAACTCCGACGTGAGCGGCGGCAAAATGATGCGAAAAGCCATCGGCAGCAGCACGTAGCGGTAGGTCTGCGGCAAGGTCAACCCCAGCGCCGTGCTCGCTAGAGACTGACCGCGCGGCAACGACTGAATGCCGGCGCGCACCTGCTCGGCGATCCGTGCCGCGGTGAAGAAGCCGAGGCACAATACCGCTGGCACGAACGAAGCCCACGGCGGTGTCATCTGCTTCATTGCGAGCCCGAACTCCCTTGGCAGAAGTTCCGGCAGCACGAAAAACCAGAGGAACATCTGTACCAGCAGCGGGATGTTGCGGAACAGCTCGACGTACGCATTGCCGATTCGCGTGAGCCACTTGTTCGGCGTGGTCCGCATCACGCCGATCGCCGAGCCGATGACAAGGGCCATCACCCACGCGGTAAGCGCGGCGGCAAGCGTCCAGCCCAACCCGTTCACCAACGTGTCCAGGTACGTGCCGCGTCCATCCGGCGACGTCTCGAAAAAAATTCGCCAGTTCCAGTTGTAGTTCAAGCGGTATTCCTGTCCCGGATCTCGGCGGCGCAACGTTGCCGTTCAACGACTATAAAACCGATACGGGGGCCGTGAGGCCCCCGTACGGGATCGATCAATGACAAATGCGCCGGCGCTTATTTGTAGACGGCTGGATCGCCGCTGTTGGTCGGATTGGCAAACACCTTTTTCAATTCCCCGCTCATCGGCACGTTAAGGTTGACGTTTTTCGGGGGAATGGGGCTCAAGAACCACTTCGCATAGATAGGTGTGATTGCGCCGCTCTTGTACAGATTCGCCGTGGCGCCGTCGACGACTTTTTCGAAAGCTGGATCTTCACGCCGCAGCATGATGCCGTACGGCTCGATGGTGTAGGCGTCATTGCCGATCGCGTAATCGCCGGGATTCTTGGCAGTTGCCACCAGGCTGAACAGCAGAATATCGTCCATGAAGAACGCGGTCGCCCGATCGGTTTCAACCATCAGGAACGCCTCGGCGTGATCCTTGGCGACCAGGATGTTCGTGCCGAGGTTCTGCTTGCCGTTCTCCTCGGTCAGCCACTTCAAGTTCGTCGTGCCCGCCGTCGATACGACGGTCTTGCCCTTGAGGTCCGCAAGCGTCTTGATGTTATTGGCCTTTTTCGCCACGTACCGGTTGGCGGTCACGAAGTGCGTATTGGTAAAGTTGACCTGCTTTTGCCGCTCCAGATTATTCGTCGTCGAGCCACATTCCAGATCGACCGTCCCGTTCGCCATCAGCGGGATGCGCGTAGCCGAGGTCACCGGATTCAACTTGACCTGCAAATTCGGCATCTTGAGCTCCGCCTTCACCGCATCGACAATCTTCATGCAAATGTCCATCGCGTATCCGACGACCTGCTGCTTGTCGTCGTAATACGAAAACGGGATCGACGAATCGCGATGACCGAGCGTGATGATGCCTGAGTCCTTGATCTTCTTGAGCGTCCCGGTCAGCTCCTGCGCGGCGACAGTGCCGGCGAGCGCGGTGGCCAGACCGGCGGTCATAATCAGTGCAAACAGCCTTTGGCAATTGCGGTCCATGCGAAATTCTCCTGGAGAAAACAGTCGGTGATCCGGATGCTTCGCAGGCCCAATTCGCGCCGCGTATCCAAAACCTTGCGATTCTACGAGGCTCTCCGGCGTGTGTCCAAAAGAGTCCCTATAATCGCCGCATGGTTGCGGCGCTGACCCGTGTCTATCGCGTCGACGAATTGCGCGCGATCGAGGCACGGCACGCCGAGCTCCCGTTGATGGAACGCGCGGGCCGCGCGGCGGCCGACGTGGCCCAAGCGATGGCCGGCGATCGCGGCGGACGCGTTGTTGTGCTTGCCGGGCCGGGCAACAACGGCGGCGACGCAATGGTCGTTGCGCGATGGCTGCGGACGTGGTTTCACGACGTCGTTGTCGTGTTTCGCGCCGATGCGGCGACGCTGCCGGCCGATGCTGCAAAAGCCTACCGCGCCTTTAGCGATGCCGGCGGCGGCACGGTTCCCGCGCCGCCCGATGGAAACCCCGCGCTGATCGTCGATGGGCTATTCGGCATCGGTCTTACGCGACCGCTGTCCGACCAATACGCCGAACTCGTCAACTGGGCCAACACCACCCACTCCCCGATTCTCGCGCTCGATGTACCGACCGGTTTGCACGCGGAGACCGGCGTGGCCTTGGGCGCAGTGGTTCGGGCAACAGCGACCGCTAAATTCATTGGCTTGACGCCGGGCTTGTTGACGGGCGATGGTCCCGATCATTGCGGCGCAATCTCTGTTCATTTGCTCGAACTCGAACCTCCGGTCGCGACTTTGGGTCATCGCCTTGACTGGACAACACTTGCCGCAATGCTTCCGGCCGCACTCACGCGGGCGACGAGGAACGTCAACAAGGGCACATTCGGCACGCTGGCCATTGTCGGCGGCGCGGAAGGCATGGTCGGGGCAACGGTGCTGGCGGGTCGCGCCGCAATGCGCACGGGCGCCGGCAAGGTGCTGGTCGGGCTCGCGGCGCGCACGCGCCCAGCGCTTGACTGGAGTGCACCCGAACTCATGTTGCGCGATGCCGAGACAACGCTCGCCGGCGGCATGGACTCTTGCGTCATCGGTCCGGGCCTGGGGACAACCGCCGCAGCGCGAACGTGCACCGAACGCGCATTGGCGCTGGACGTCCCGCTGGTGCTCGACGCTGATGCCCTTAACGTGCTCGCCGCCAATCTTGAACTGCGCACGGCGGCGCAACGACGCACTGCGCCGACCTTGGCGACACCTCATCCCGGTGAAGCGGCCCGCCTCCTTTCCTGCGACGTTGCCGCCGTCCAATCCGATCGACTTGCCGCCGCACTGAAGCTCGCGCGTGAAATGCGAGCGCACGTCGTGCTGAAAGGCTCCGGTAGCGTGCTCGCGCACCCCGACGGCTCCTGGGATATCAACACGTCCGGAGGACCGGCGCTCGCCTCCGCCGGTACCGGCGACGTGCTCGCCGGTATGCTGGGAGCAATGCTCGCGCAAAAGCTCGACGCGAAAACGGCGTTGCGCTATGCCGTATGTTTGCATGGCGCCGCTGCGGATGCGCTGGTTGCACGCGGAATCGGCCCCGTTGGGCTGGCGGCTTCAGAACTTGCCGACGCGGCCTGCGAACTCCTCAACGTGGCCGCCCCGTGCGTCGCATGAGCATCGGCCAAGGCGCGAGGCGGAGATAGCTTCGCGCTCGCCGCTCAAGGCAATAGGATCGACGCTCCCGTCGTGCCGCGCGATTCCAGCGCGCGATGCGCAGCCGCCGCGTCTTTGAGCGCAAACCGTTGCCGCGGCTCCGACTTGATCTTGCCTGCCAGAACAAGCGCGAAGAGATCATCAGCCATCGCGATGAGTTGCGCCCGCGTCGCCGCATACGTGAAGAGCGTGGGCCGGGTTACGAACAGCGATCCTTTCGCGGCGAGCATTCCCAGCTCGAACGCGGGGACTGGTCCTGATGCGCTGCCAAAACTGACGAACAGGCCGCGCGGACTCAACACATCGAGCGAGCCGGGAAACGTGTCCTTGCCAATCGAGTCGTAGACGACGGGAACTCCTTTCCCTCCGGTCAACGCCTTCGTGCGAGCAACGAAGTCTTCGCGGGTGTAGACAATCGTGTGCGCGCAGCCGTGCTCTCGTGCAAGCGCTGCCTTGTCGTCGGAGCCCACGGTTCCGATCATTGTCACGCCGAGCGCGCGCGCCCATTGACACGCGACCAGCCCCACGCCGCCCGCCGCAGCATGAAATAGAATCGTGTCGCCGCTTTTGAGTGGAAACGTCTGGCGAAACAGATATTGCACGGTAAGGCCCTTCAACATCAAGGTCGCGGCCGTTTCATCGGAGACACCGGCGGGAATTTTGATCAGCCGTTCCGCGGACATCACGCGCTCGGTGCTGTACGAACCAGGTGCCCCGCCGCTATACGCGACGCGATCGCCGGGCTTCACCCAATCAACGCCGTTGCCGACAGCTTCCACCACCCCTGCGCCCTCGAGTCCAATACCCGTTGGCAGCGGCAACTTGTATTGTCCGGTACGGTGATACGTGTCGATGTAATTGAGTCCGATCGCCGTGTGCCGGACCCGGGCTTCACCTTGTCCCGGCGCTTTGAGTTCGACTTGTTCGTAGGCGAGCACTTCCGGGCCGCCCGTTGCGTGCATGCGAATGGCGTGGGACATCCAAGAATCCTTTCGTGATTGTCTGGAGAAATATCAAAGGGCAAGCGCGCGGTAGGTAGCGAAGCCGGCGATCGTCAACACCAGTGAGCCGGCGAGATGCGTACCGGCCAGTCCCGCAGCGGCAAGAATTTGCCCATCGAAGAGTAGTTGCGTGACTTCCAACGAGAACGCGGAAAACGTGGTGAGGCCGCCGAGAAACCCGGTGATGACGAAGAGTCTCCATTCCGGCGGCAGGTCATTGCGGGCGAGAAAATAGGCCATCGCCATTCCGACTAAAAACCCACCGAGCAAATTGGCGACAAGGGTCCCTAGTGGAAAGCGCGGCAACAGCGCGTTGAGTGAGACGGCCAACCCCCATCGCAACCACGCGCCTAAGGCTGCCCCGATCCCGACCGCGGCGAATTGTCCGATCATCTGCCGATTATAGAAGTCTTGGGAGAGCGGCCTTCCGCCGATCGCTTCAGCGGATGAACTGTTGCACGAAATGCGCCCCCAACCCCACGGCGTCGTAATGGTTGCGGCAAAGGTCGATCTTGCTCCAGACATCTTCGTAGCCGTTCTGTCGCCCGTCCTCATCCAGATAGATCATCGCACCGCCGATGTTGAAAAACGTAATCATTTCGGGGCAATCCGCCGGGACGACCAGCGTATGGATTTCGCCCGGAGGCTCGTAGACGAAACTTCCTTCCTCGGCGATCCAGTCGTGCTCGAGGTAGCGCCAGCGGCCGCGGATCACGTACCCCACCACTGCCATCGGATGGCGATGCCGCGACAACACGCCGCTTCGGCGCACGCGCAACAGGTTGCACCAGCCGCCATTCACGGTGTTCAGCAGCAACGGGCGGAACCAGACGTTGTCAGCCTGCGGCACCCAGACGCGCTCATCGCCGGGTATCGCAGCAATCGCGAGCTCCGGCTGCAATCCGCTCGTCGCCAGAATCACGGGTGCGGTCACTTTATTGCCTCGCTCACCACAAGCGCCAACGCAGAAATTTCCGTCTGTGCATTCATGTCTTCGGGAAATAAGCGATCCGCCTTGTGATACCAGTAGCGCGCGTTCTCGAGATCGCCTTCGAGCATGTGCACGATTCCGTGCGCCCAGCAGCCGAGCGGTGACTCATCGTCCTGCACACTCGCATGGGCTTTCTCCCAATTTCCATCTTCAAGGTAACGCACGGTGCTTGCAAGCGGCATGTCGACACCTCACATGATCAGATAACCGCCATCCACCGGCAGGATGGCCCCGGTGACAAAGCGCGCGGCGGGCGAGCAGAGAAACACGGCGGCTCCGGCAATATCATCCGGCTGACCCCAGCGGCGAAGCGGCGTGCGCCTGACGATCGCGTCGCTGCGTTCGGGATCTTGCTGCAACGTCTGCGTGAGCGGAGTCGCCACCCATCCCGGTGCGATTGCGTTCACCCGGATTCCTTCGTCGGCATAGGCGATGGCCAACGACTTGGTGAGCTGCGCGACGCCGCCTTTGCTAGCGCTGTAACCCGGCACGAGGCCGCCGCCCAGGTACGACAGCACCGACGCCGTGTTGACGATCGATCCGCCGTCCTTCCCTGGCGCTGCCTTGAGTTTTTCCCGGGCCAGCGCGCACATGCGCATGGTACCGGTCAGATTAATCGCAAGGACTTCCTCGAACACGGCGATTTCGTGCTTATCGTTGCGGCGAATGATTCCGGCGCAATTGACGAGTACATCGAGCCGTGGCAGATCGGCGAGCAGCGCTCTGGCCGACCGTTCATCACGAACGTCGAGCGGCACGGCGTCGCGGCACGAAAAATCGGGATTCTCGCGTGCAGCCACGCATTCGAGCCTGGTCGCACCGGTGACGGTCACCACTGCGCCCAGCGCGGCAAAAGCGCGCGCGATGGCAGCGCCGATTCCCGTCGTTCCGCCGACGACCAGCACGACCTGGCCGGTGAATAGATCGGGGCGAAACGTTTCCTGCATCACGACGCTCCGCGGCCGAGTAACGTCTGCACGTCGCGATCGCGGGGCAACGGTGCGACCGCGCCATACCCGGTCGTCGCGAGCGCCGCGGCCGCGTTCGCATACCGTGCCGCCGCGAATGCGTCGTCGCCTGCGTTGCGTCGCACGGCGAATGCACCGTCGAAGCAATCGCCCGCCCCCGTCGCATCGACGGCGTCGACCCCGTGGCCTGCGATTCGCTCGACGCGTTGTCCGTCGGAGACGATGCAACCGTCGTGGCCAAGCTTGAGCGCGACGGCGGGAGCCCCGGCGCGATGACACCGGTCGATGAGTGCGTGCGCATCGTCGTCGCCGAACAACAAACGCGCGTCGTCATAGCTCGGCAGCGCCCAATCGCACAGCGCAAACGACGCCAGAGCCGTCGCCCGCGCTTCGTCGAGCGGCCATAGTTTGAGGCGAAGATTGGGATCGTAGGAGACGCGAGCGCCTGCCTGGTGCGCCGCCTCCATCGCGGCAAACGCCGCCGCGCGCGACGAAGCGGAAATCGCCTGCGTGATACCGGATACGTGCATGATCGCCGCCGCGCGAAAGGCATGTATCGGCAGCGTGTCGCGCTCCATCCGGCTGGCCGCCGACCCACCACGAAGATACGAAAATTGGTGCCCGTCTACAGCGTGCGTCACAAAATACGCACCGGTTGGCGCTTGGCTATCGGTCACCACAAACCGGGTGTCGACACCTTCCGTGTGCCAGAGATCGAGAAACATACGGCCAAACGCATCGTCGCCGACGCGCGTGACGTAAGCGACGCGCGCTCCCAGCCGCGCGGCAGCGATCGCCATATTCGACGTGTCGCCGCCGAACCCCTGCAGATACGTGCGCGAGTCGCCACCCTCGCGACAATTGAACTCGATGAGCGGCTCGCCGATTGCCGCGACAACGAATTCGAAGCTCGCCATCGGCGTGCCGCGCTTCTTAAGTCACTTCGCCGATAGCGCGCGAAACGCCGCCGCAAAGGCGGCGGCGGCGTGACGTACTTCATCCGCGCTTGCACCCGGCCGATACAGATTCGATCCCGTCCCAAAGCCCGATGCGCCCGCCTGCCAGTAGGCGCTCATCGTGTCGGGCGTGATGCCTCCAACCGCGAACACCAGCGTTGCCGGCGGAAGCACCGCGCGCCACGCCTTGAGCGCTGCGGGAGGCAGAGCCTCCGCCGGAAAGAGCTTGAGCGCATCCGCGCCGGCGGCGAGCGCCGCGAAGGCTTCGGTCGGCGTGGCGACTCCGGGCACGCACGCGAGTCCCTGGCGTTTCGCTTCGCCGACGAACGCCGTATCGCAGTGTGGCGTGACGATGATCCGCCCGCCCGCCTCACGGACGTGGGCGATGTCGGCGTGCGCGAGCACGGTCCCGGCGCCGATGAGACAGCGCTCGCCGTGCGCTGCGGTCAGCAAACGGATCGATTCGAACGCGCGCGGCGAATTGAGCGGGACTTCGAGAATTCGGAAATCCTCCGCCACCAACGCGGCCCCCACGGCCGCCACCTCCTCGGGCGTGATGCCACGCAGCACCGCGATCAACGGCAACGGATCGAGAAAGGGAAGAAGCGGATTCACGGCGACCGTAGCGTCGTCAACGTGCCTAAAGCGCGCGGCCGATCAGGCCGGCTTCGAGTGCAATCTGCCACAAACCCCGCGCGGCGGCGTCCGGACGTGCCTGTTCGACGCCAATTTCGGCGCGTGCGCACGCCGCAGCGTAGCGCGCAACCAGTGCGTCCGCACCGATCAAGCGAATCTTCGCGGCATCATCACCGTGCCGATGCGCCCACGTCCGCGCGTTGCGCACTTCGCGGCCAATGAGTAAGCCGGACAGCCAATCGGGAGCCTGCTCGCCGGTGAGCTCGCCATGCAGCACCAGCGTTCGCGCCCCAAACATGTCGTGCACCAGAAAGCCGGTACCCAAACCGCGATCGACACCGCGCAGGAATGTCGGTCCGGGCATTTCGCTCGTGCGCAGGGAGTTGCGCGCAAATCGGCCGAGAACACTGTGCGAAATCATCACGGCGTACAGCTCGCCCGTCATGAAGCTCAAGAAGTCAACGATACGGCCGCGTTCCACACGAATCCACTTGCTGTGCGTGCCGGGAGTGACGGCCAAGGTGCGCTCCTCCTCCGTGTCGATCGCACCTGCAATTTGGGTTTCCTCGCCGCGCATGACGTCAGGCAGCCC
>JBPCLS010000346.1:0-5132 GCA_051003055.1 Casimicrobiaceae bacterium | reverse complement strand
ATGTGATACTGATCGCGAGCAGAGTTGAACGACTGGCCGTGCGCCGCTATTGATCGCGATGATTAAGCGAATAGCCTAACGCCGCGTTGCACTCTCGGGTCCTTTGGTCTGCTCCCCGAAATCTGGTAGATTGGCAGGTGCCAAGGAGAAGTCGTCTGTGCCACTTTTGTGCCAAATGAACCGACAGAAACCAGCATAACTGAGCAAAGTTGGCACTACGGGCGGCCAGTAACACATTGATTAAAACTAAAAACTAATTTCCCGTTCTGCCTGTCACGCCGGGGGTCGCGGGTTCGAGTCCCGTCCACTCCGCCAATAATCAAGACGAAGGGCGAACCGCAACGTTCGCCCTTTTTGCTACTTCGCAGGGTCTAAAGCTCATGTTCGATTTAGTTCACCAGCACCGGCGCATCGCCCAGGTCATTCTGTTTCTGATCGCGATCCCGTTCCTCTTTTTCGGCGCGTACGATTATTTTCAGCGGCGAGGCGATGACGATGTCTCGGTTGCGACCGTGGGCGGCGACAAGATTTCTCAAAGCGAGTTCGCCGAAGCCGTGCGCGAACAACAAGAGCGCACACGCCGCGCGCTGGGTCAAAACTTCGACCCGGCCATGTTCGAGAACCCGGAAGTGCGCTTTGCGATGCTCGAGCAGATCGTCAACCAGCGCGTCCTGGAGCGCAAAGCCAGGGAGGAGAAGTTTCGCGTGACCGATGGCCAGTTGCAACAGTTCATCGCAGCGCTGCCGGCCTTTCAGGATGGTGGCAAGTTCTCGCCGGAGAAATATCGGCAAATGCTCTCGACGCAGAGCATGACGCCCACGATGTTCGAGCAGCGGCTGCGACAGGACCTTCTTGTTGCCGCGGTGCAGGAGCCGGTGGCAGGCGCCAATGTCGTAGCGCGCGCATCGACCGAGAAGTTTCTGGGCTTGCTCGACCAGCAGCGTGAGGTCGCGATCGCGACGGTGGAGGCGGAACCGCTGGCCCGCGATATAAAAATCGATGACGCGCAGGTGAAAGCGTTTTACGAACAAAATCAGGCGGCGCTGCAAACGCCGGAACAAGCGCGAATCGAGTACGTGGTGTTGTCGCAGGATGTGCTGATGGCGCAGACGACCGTCGATCCGGCGGAAATCAGGAAGCAGTACGAAGCCAACGAGAAGCAATTCCAGGCGACCGAGGAGCGGTCTGCCGCGCACGTTCTCGTTGCCGTCGGCGCTGAAGCGAAGGACGACGAGAAGGCTGCTGCGAAACAGCGGGCCGACGCAATCTTGACCAGGGCGAGAGCGAATCCGGCAAAGTTTGGCGAGCTCGCGAAAGAGTTATCGCAGGATCCCGGCTCGGCTCTGCAGGAAGGCGATCTTGGCAGCTTCAGCCGCGGCACGATGGAAAAGACCTTCGAGGATGCCGTATTTGCCGCGAAGGTCGGCGACATCGTCGGGCCGGTGCGCACGGATTTTGGCTGGCACATTATCAAGATCAACGCCGCCAAAGCCGCCCGCACGCAGTCCTTCGACGAAGTGAAAAATCAGATCGAAGCGGACATCAAGCGAGCAAAAGCCCAGCAAAAATTCGCCGCTGCCGCCGATCAGTTTCAGAACACCGTGTACGAACAGGCGGACGGACTCGATAGTGTCGCCAAGGCGTTGAACCTGAAAGTCGAGACGACGCCGCTCATCACGCGGTCGCAGGCTCAGGCGTTGGCGCAAGGCAACCCCAAGTTTGTCCAGGCGTTGTTCGCGCCGGAATCCATTGCCGGCAAGCGCAATACCGAAGCGATCGAGATCGCGCCCAATACTTTGATCGCCGGCCGCATTCTCGACTACAAGCCGGCAGCGCCGCGACCTTTCGATGACGTGAAGGAAGAAATCAGACGCCAGTTGGCTCGCCGCGCGGCGACCGAACTCGCCCAACAGGCGGGGCGGGCGAAACTTGCACTTCTCGAGCAAAGCAAGACGGAAAAGGAGGCCGGCATTGCCTTCGACAAGCCGCAACTCGTCAGTCGCAATCAGCCAAAACCAGGGGTGCCCCCGGAGGCGCTGGCAAAGGTGTTCCAGGCCAATCCGGACCAACTGCCGGCGTACGTCGGAGCCGTTAACGAGCGCGGCGGATTTTCACTTTACAAGGTCACGAAAGTCGTCAAGCCCAGCGAGGTCGATGCGACGCGGCTCGACGCTGCATCGGCGCGGCTTTCCGAGCAACTGGGTCGTGAATTGTTGAACGCGTACCTCGCAACGCTCAAGGCGAGGGCCGACGTCAAAATCAATCAGGCGAATCTCGAAAAGAGGTGATCGGGCTCCGCGGTCGGACCCGCGGTGGATCATTAGGCCGCGCAATTATTTTTCGCGGCCCACTTTTCCAGCATGTCGCGCTCCCGGTCGCGCGTCGCGGCATCCAGGATGACGCGATCGCCCTTGGCGTTGTAACGGTAGATCGGTACCTCTCCGGCGCCGAGTTGCTTGATTTGACCGCGCGCCTGCGCGCATTGATCGATCAGCCGTTCCGCGTCGGTCCGTTGCTTGTCGGCCTTCTTCACGTTCTCGGCTTGGTCCGTTTGCCGTTTTTTGAATTCGGCATCCTTGGTTGCCATTTCCTTGACCGCGGCGGGATTCGCGGGAGGCGGGGCGCCAGTCAATGTTTCCGCTTTTATATTCCCCATGGGCGCCTGGTCTGAATACACAACACGGCCGTTGGCGTCAGTCCATTTGTAGAGTGCTGCCGCCGCCGGCATCGCCGCCGTCAGAGCAGCGATCATGGCGATACCGAGTACGTGGGATCGTAGGGCCGTGACGTTGGGGAGCCGGGGAATTCGAACGAGGAAGCGAGACATCGCTTACCTCCTGCAGTTTATGACATTGGCAAGGTAACGCAGCGCTGTTGCGGCGTCAATCGTCGAACGCCGCCGCACGTCGGAAAGCCAGGCTGCGTTGTAGACAGGAACGGCGGGAAAGAACGGAACCGCCGCGACAAATGCCACCTGCTCGTGCAGCGCGCCGCTTTTGCGGCAGACAGCGCGGGTATAATCCGTTTTTGCGCATAGGAGAAAACCTAAAATGCGTGTCGTTCGGAAAGCGTTGACTTTCGACGACGTCCTGCTCGTCCCCGCGCATTCTCACGTTGTCCCCCGCGACGTTTCGCTCAAAACCCGGCTTACCGGGTCGATTTCCTTGAATATTCCACTGTTGTCGGCGGCCATGGATACGGTCACCGACGCGCGCCTCGCGATCGCGATCGCGCAAGAAGGGGGTCTGGGCGTAATCCACAAGAACATGTCGCCGGGCAAGCAGGCGGCCGAAGTGGCGAAGGTCAAGCGCTTCGAGTCCGGTGTGGTCAAGGACCCGATCACGATTCCGCCGACGATGTCGGTTCGCGAAGTGCTGGCGCTGACGCAGCGCCATCGCATTTCCGGGCTGCCGGTCGTCGAAGGCAGGCGCCTCGTGGGCATCGTCACCAACCGCGATTTGCGCTTCGAGACGAATCTCGACCAGCCGGTGGCCAACATCATGACGCCGGGCGACCGGCTGGTGACCGTCATGGAAGGCTCGGAGCTCGAGTTCGCGAAGGAACTGATGCACCAGCATCGTCTGGAGCGGGTGCTGGTCGTCAACGAAGAAATGGACCTGCGCGGCCTGATCACGGTGAAAGACATCATGAAATCCACCGAGCACCCGGGCGCGAGCAAAGATGATCTGGGGCGGCTGCGTGCCGGCGCCGCCGTGGGCACCGCCGGCGATACCGAAGAGCGCGTCGAAGCGTTAGTCGCCGCCGGCGTGGATGTGCTCGTCGTCGACACGTCGCACGGTCATTCGCAAGCGGTGCTGGAACGCGTGGCATGGGTCAAAAAACGGTACGCACACGTGCAAGTGATTGGCGGCAACGTCGCCACCGCCGGCGGCGCGAAGGCGCTGGCCGATCATGGGGCGGATGCGATCAAGGTCGGTATCGGCCCCGGCTCGATTTGCACGACGCGCATTGTCGCGGGCGTCGGCATCCCGCAAATCTCCGCGATCCAGTTTGCAATCGAAGGTGCCGCGCAGGCCGGTATCCCGGTGATTGCTGATGGCGGCATTCGCTATTCGGGGGATATCGCGAAGGCGCTCGCCGCCGGTGCGTCGTGCGTCATGCTGGGCAGTGTCCTCGCCGGTGCCGAGGAAGCACCGGGCGAGACCGAGCTCTATCAGGGCCGGTCATACAAAAGCTATCGCGGCATGGGGTCGCTGGGCGCGATGCAACAGGGCAGCTCCGATCGCTATTTTCAGGATTCGGAAGGTGAAGGCGCGGCAGAAAAGCTGGTGCCCGAGGGCATCGAGGGGCGCGTTCCCTACAAAGGCGTCTTGGCCGCGGTCATTCATCAGCTCATGGGAGGTGTGCGCGCGGCGATGGGTTACTGCGGATGCGCGACCATCGATGAGCTGCGCACGCGCGCCGAATTCGTCGAGATCACCGCGGCCGGCATCCGCGAATCGCACGTTCACGACGTGCAAATCGTGAAAGAAGCGCCCAACTACCGCGCTGAATGATGACGGGGCCGCACGGCAAGATCCTCATCCTCGACTTCGGCGCGCAATACACGCAATTGATTGCGCGCCGCTTGCGCGAAACCAATGTCTACTGCGAAATTCACCCTTACGACGTAGACGACGCGTCGATCTGCGCGTTCGCGCCGAAGGGGATTGTATTATCGGGCGGCCCGATGAGCGTCGTTGCCGGCGACCCGCCGCGCGCACCCGAAGCCGTCTGGACGCTCGCGGTTCCGGTGCTCGGCATTTGTTACGGGATGCAGACGATGGCCGCGCAATTGGGCGGGAGTGTTGCGGGCAGCCCGGTCCGCGAGTTCGGGTACGCGGAAGTTCGCGCGCGGGGCCGCTCGGCGCTCTTCCGGGGCTTGCAGGATCGCGCCAACGCCGAAGGGCACGGACTCCTTGATGTCTGGATGAGTCACGGCGACAAAGTGACGGCGCTGCCCGAAGGCTTCAAATTGATCGGCTCGTCCGATGCATGCGCGGTAGCGGCGATGGCCGACGAGGCGCGCAACTTTTACGGCGTGCAGTTTCACCCCGAAGTGACGCATACCACGCAGGGAAGCGCGATTCTCGCGCGCTTCGCCCACGAGATCTGCGGCTGCGGGTACGACT
>JBPCLS010000345.1:0-4512 GCA_051003055.1 Casimicrobiaceae bacterium | reverse complement strand
TATTCAAAAGCGCGTTCAAGAGCGGCCAGTCGGAGACGGCGTCCGATCCGTCCCGCATTGCTTCGGTTTCCCGATTCGGGCTCGCGACACTGCCGGTGTCCAGGTGATCCCGCCCGATGACAATCGGCGCTTTCACCTCGACGCTTGCGACCATTTCGTTGAACGCCAATCCGGCCCGGTGCCGTTCGCCCAATCCCAACCAGCAGATCCGCGCGGGCAACCCCTGAAACGCGATGCGCGAACGCGCGAGATCGAGCCAGCGATGCAGGTGCGCATCATCCGGAAAGAGCGCCTTGACCTTGCGATCGGTTGCGTAGATATCCTCGGGATCGCCGGAGAGCGCAACCCAGCGAAATGGGCCCTTGCCCTCGCAAAAAAGCGGCCGAATATACGCCGGGACGAAACCAGGAAAATCGAACGCGTGCGCAACACCTTCGTCGTGCGCAACCTGCCGAATGTTGTTGCCGTAATCGAACGTCGGAATCCCCTGCGCGTGGAATTCGAGCATCGCGGCAACGTGCGCTTTGATCGATCGCTTGGCCGCGGCGGTCAGCGCAGCGTGTTGCGCGGGATCGTTTTGCGCCGCACGCCACTGATCGACGCTCCAATCCGCGGGCAAGTAGCCATAAACGAGATCGTGCGCGGACGTCTGGTCGGTCACCATGTGCGGTTTGACACCACGGCGTACGAGTTCCGGCAGGATTTCCGCCGCATTGCCCAGGAGCCCCACGGACACCGGCTCGCGTTTCGCACATGCGTCGCCGATGAGTTGCAGCGCGTCGTCCAAGTCGCGCGCCTGCCGATCCAGATAGCGCGTGCGCAAGCGCATCTCGATTCTAGAGGCCTGACATTCGATCGCGAGCATCGATGCGCCGGCCATCGTCGCTGCCAAAGGTTGAGCGCCGCCCATACCCCCCAATCCCGCCGTCAGAATCCACTTGTCGGCGAGCTCGCCACCGTAATGCTGGCGGCCAGCTTCGACGAACGTCTCGAACGTCCCTTGCACGATGCCCTGGCTGCCGATATAGATCCACGATCCCGCGGTCATCTGTCCGAACATCGCGAGCCCGCGGCGATCGAGCTCGTTGAAATGCTCCCACGTCGCCCATTTGGGCACGAGGTTGGAATTGGCGAGCAGCACCCGCGGTGCATCGACGTGCGTCTGAAACACGCCCACCGGCTTGCCCGACTGGATGAGCAGCGTTTCGTCGTCATCGAGCGCGCGCAACGCTTTGATGATCGCATCGAAGCACTCCCAGTTGCGTGCCGCGCGGCCGATGCCGCCATACACGACCAGCTCCTGGGGGTTCTCCGCCACGTCGGGATCGAGATTGTTCATCAGCATCCGCAGCGGCGCTTCGGTGAGCCACGACTTGGCGCTCATCGCGCTACCGCGTGGCGCGCGAATTACCCGCTCGTCGCGGCGCGTGCCGTGTTGCGCTTGGGCAAGCTGGACAGGATCGTCACGGTGCATGGTTTTTTTCTCGGAAAGGCGGTGGAGAAAACGGATTGTCGCGCAGTCGGCGTGCGCCGTCAGCAAGGCCAGTCAACGGTTCCGCGCACAACGATTGGATCCATCCGGCCGAGTCGGTCGGTCGATAAGACACCACCCGCAGCAAAATCACGGCGGGCGAGGCGGGCAGTCTGCGCGCGAACACGAGTTCGCCGTAGTCGCGATCGAAGGTGACAAGCCAGCGATTCTCGCGAACCGCCCTGTCGAGAACCTCGACGTCGGTGCTACCTGGTGCGGACTCCGAGACTGACGCCGCGTCATAGCCGGCCTGCCGAAGGCGCAGAAGCGATGGTGTTGGAAAATTCTCATTAACGAGCAAGTCCGGAATCACACCTGTGCCTTGTCGACGGCGACGAACGTCTCCTCCTTGAACAACTCGGCGGCGAAGGTTATCGCAGCCTGGACATCGTCCCGCCCAATGTTGGGATAGGACGCCAGGATATCGTCGATCGACCACCCGTCCGCGAGCCGGTCGAGGATCAACTCCACAGCGATCCGGCTGCCCTTGATGATCGGCTTTCCGACCAGGATGGCAGGATCTACGACAATGTGTTTCTTCCAGTCGACCATCAGGACCTCCGCAAAAGCGCCATGCCGGACGCCGCCTGCACCGAGCTTCTTAGAGGGAGCTCGCGCCCGTCGAAACTTGGAGTGTAGTCCGAGAATGCGAGCGACACATCGACATTGGGCTTGAACGCAACGGTCAGGCGGTCGCTCAGACCACGGCGACTGTACCCAGTCTGCACCGGGCCTCAACGCAGCGCCCTGTTGGTAAGAATGACTTCGGCAAACCGCAGAAAATCGCCCGCTTCCACGCGTGCGCGCACGGCCGCGAGGTCCGGCGCAAAGGCGCGATCGCGGTCCCAGAAGGCCGCTTTCTCGCGTACCAGCGCGAATGCGTCAACAAGTATCGGCGACGTTTGCAAGGGCTTGCGCAACTCGACCCCCTGTGCCGCGGCCAGCAATTCAATTGCGACAATCCCCGCCGTGTTGCCGGCCATCGGCGTCAAGCGCCGTGCCGCGTACGTGGCCATGCTGACGTGATCTTCCTGATTAGCCGACGTTGGCAGCGAATCAATCGACGACGGATGCGCGAGCGCCTTGTTTTCCGACGCGAGCGCCGCCGCGGTCACGTGGCCGATCATGAACCCCGAGTTCACGCCACCATCCGTAACCAGAAACGGCGGTAGTCCGGACAAGTTCGTATCCATCAGCAAGGCAATTCGGCGTTCCGCCATCGCGCCTATTTCCGCGATCGCGAGTGCCAAATTATCGGCGGCGAACGCGACGGGTTCTGCATGGAAGTTGCCACCTGACAGGATTTCCGCGCCATCGGCAAATACCAGCGGATTGTCGGTGACCGCATTGGCTTCGGTCAGCAGCGTCTCGCCGGCGCTGCGCATTTGGTCGAGACACGCGCCCATCACCTGCGGCTGACAGCGCACGCTATATGGATCCTGCACCCGATGGCAGTCGGCGTGCGAGGCGCGGATCGCGCTGCCGGCAAGGAGTTCGCGATACACGCGCGCGACGTCGATCTGCCCGCGATGGCCGCGAATATCCTGAATGCGCGCGTCGAATGGCGTATCGCTCGCGAGACACGCATCGATGGTGAGCGCCCCCGCAACCATCGCGGCCGCCATGACCCGTTCGGTCGCAAATAATCCGGCCAGCGCCAGCGCCGTGGAAACCTGCGTCCCGTTCAGCAATGCCAGTCCTTCTTTTGGCGCAAGCTTCAGCGGCCGCAATCCCACCGCCGCGAGCGCCTCGCCAGCAGGCAGCACGCGACCCCGCAAACGCGCTTCGCCTTCCCCGATCAACACGCCCGCCAGATGCGCGAGCGGCGCCAAGTCGCCCGAGGCGCCGACGGAACCTTGCGCGGGGATGATCGGTACGACATCGCTCGCCGCGAGTTGCAGCAGCGTTTCAATGACGCTCCAGCGCACGCCCGAATAGCCGCGTGCCAGCGAGGCAACTTTAAGCGCCAGGACGAGACGAACGACTGCGTCCGCGAGCGGCTCGCCGGTTCCTGCCGAATGCGATAGCACCAGCGCGCGCTGCAACTCGGTCAGACGCGCATCATCGATCCGCGTGCGTGCCAGCAGGCCGAAACCGGTGTTGACGCCATAGACGGTGCGCCCCTCGGCCAGGACGCGCACCACGGTTGCGGCCGAAGAATCGACAGCAGCGCGTGCAGCGGGGTCAACTGCAAGTGTCAACCCTCCGCTCCAGATTCGCCGTAACTCGGCGAGCGTCAGAAGACCGGGTCGAAGCAGAAGCGACGGCATGCCAGGGCACGCGGGAAAAATGCGGGAGTAGTGATCTTACTAGAGCGGCGCAGATTCGGATGAACGCGTCGCGTGGTCATCATTCGCGCACGAATTCGCGCGCGTCTACGCGATCGACACGAAGATTCCAAACCAGATCGACCAGATGCCGAGGACGATGAACAACAATCCTGTCCATCGCGGCATGCGGCGTGACAGAGCGACGATCCAGTCGAGCGCCGATCGCGCGCGAGGGAACAGGACCACGACGACAATCGGCAAGGAGAGCGCCAAGCCGAACAGCGCCATCGACGTGAAGCCCAGCGCGACTGAAGAACCGCTGGCGCCGCTTGCGGCGGCCATGCCGAGAAGTGCAATGAGCAAGGGACCGGCGCACGCCGGGATGTTGAAGGCGAACAAGACACCCAGTACCACCGCACTCCGCGCCCCGGAAAGCTGCGTGATTCTTGGCCCGAGCCGAACCATTAGAAGATCCGACTTGCCTGCCAGATAAAGGAACCCAATCAGCATGAAGAATGCTCCGAACACCATCCATACGGCTTTCTGAAAGCCGAGAAAGACGCTGCCAATCACTATCGCTCCCAGGCCCAACCCGCCCATGAACAGCGCCCGCGTAAGGGCGAAGATAACGACCTGCGCGAGTCTGTCCTCGGGACGTTTTCCTTCGACCGTCTGGATGAACATCAACGTGGAACCGACCGAGCATGGCTC
>JBPCLS010000344.1:0-3254 GCA_051003055.1 Casimicrobiaceae bacterium | reverse complement strand
TCCTTGGCCAGGATGGCCCAGATCATCCGCGCGTGTTTGTTGGCGATAGCGACCAAGGTCTTGTGGTAGCCCACCCGCAGATACAGTTGCACGATCCAGCGTTGCAGTCGATTGAGCGTTTCCGGCGGCTTATTGAGCGCCGCCTGCAGCGCCGAGCGCGCACCCTGCGTGAGTAAACCGCGTAGGTAACGTCGCCGCGCTTGGTGATCCGACCCAACCGTGCTTTGCCACCCGAGCTCGCCTGCCGCGGTACCAACCCCTGCCAGGCTGCGAAGGCGCGGCCGTTCTTGAAGTCGCGCGCATCGGCGACGGTGGCGATGACCGCCGCGGCGGTGAGTGGCCCCACGCCGGTGATCGCGGTGATGCGTTGCGCGGCAGGGTTGGACTTGACGTGACCTTTGATCTCGATTTCGCAGCCGGCGATGGCGGCATCCAAGCTCGCGATGTGTTGCCGGGCTTCACCGACCAGCCGGCGCACCATCAGCGGCAACCCTTCGTCTTGTTCCAGTGCCGGCAACGCGCGCGTGAGCAGCGCCGCCGAGCGGCCGCGCCACACCCCGAACTCACCGAGCAGCCGCGCACTCGATTGATCAGCGCGGTCCGTTCTTCACTAAAGCCCTGGCGCAGCCGGTGCCACGAGAGGCACGCTTGCTGCTCGACGCTTTCACCGCCACGAAGCGCATGTTGGGTTCAAGAGGACTGAAGGGGCCTAGCGGCGGCACCCACCCTAACCTGGCTCTGCGAACTTCCCCGGAAATGCAAGCGATTCCGCGTGACGATGCGGTTGTTGCATCGTCCGGGCTGCGATCATGGTGGTCGCATGGTTAAGGTTGGCATGCCAAGCAAGCTCTACAGCAAAGCTCCACTGAGATAAGGGGCTTCAACTTGCGCGGATCTCGGGTGGTGTAAGTCGAGTGCCGATGTAGCGCGTAGTCGCCCACGCGGAGGCGATCGCGACGGCGGCGGTCAGCGCGAACAAAACCCACGCGTTTCCGCCTCCGGCCTGTGCCGCATCATGCGCGGCGTCGAGCAAGACCGCTGTCGTGACATAAGCCGGCACGGTGCGCAAGTCGTAGCGCATCACCAGCCATAGAAACAAGAATGTTGCGAGACCAGCGCCTACGCCCTGAAACACCGCCCCCGTCAAGTCGCGGGTTTCTACCAGCGCGCCCGCGACCGATAGCGCCACCAGCAACAGCGCGGCGATCCACCAGCGACGAGTAAAGCTCGCGGTGATCCGAGCAAGAATCGCAAACAGAAAGAGTACGACGACCGACCCGACCACGACGACGGGTCCGTCGGCGATTGCGTCGAGCCACGGCAACAAAGGTGCTAAGTGTTTCACGCCGGGCCACGTCGGCAGGTTGTAGGGTGCGAGACTAGCGAACGCCGCACTCACGCCCGCGGCGAAGAGCGCGAGCGCGCCGCCCAGTGCCCACGGCGGCAACGCTCCGGCCAGCAACGCCGGTGCCGCGCGCCGGGCGGACCAAGATGCGACCCCCGCGATCAATCCGAACGCCAACGCAATCGCCAATCCGCCGACGAGCGCACCGAATGCGGCAAGCGCCACTTGCGCAGCCACCGGTTCTGCGGTTCGCAAGCCCATCGCAAACGAGGGCCAGGCATTGCCGAATTCGATGATGCTCACCACCAGGGTCAGGGCGACGACAACGCGGAATGCATACCGGTCGCTGCGCCCGCGGCCGAACGCGACGACGGCAAAGACCAACGCCGCAAGCCCAGCCGCTGCCACCGTCAACGCAAGCGCAATCTTGAACACCAGATTGCGACCCTCGCGCTCGGTTTCCGTGCGCTGCCACGTTTCTGGCACGAACAGCGAGTGGCCGCTTGCGACGACTTCGTTGCCGGCCACCGTCACGTGCAATCGCGCCTCGGCCGGCGCGACCTTGACGTCGGGATTGGCGAACACGAACGCCCAGTCCGTTCGTTGGGGTCGCTGCCGCTGGTCAGCCGTGCGCAGGATGAGCTTTGCGGGATCGAGGGCAAACTCGTCGCGCAGCGTACGTTGCGCGATGGCTAGTGCAGCGTCGCGCTCAAAATTGGCGCCGGCGCGCGCCTCGGGCAACCGATGTTGAATCTGGCGGACTTCGGCGTCGCCGGTGACCGACACGCGCCATTCTTCGACGCGCTCCGCGACATCGCCGTCGAAGCGAGCGAAGCGCACCTCCCACAGCGGAGGTGCGAGCGTATCGCCGACGAGTGCGCGATAGGCAGCGCGTCCTACCTCGCGCCAGACGAATCCGTGCCATTGCCGTTGCGACGGATCCTCGAGCGCGACGCTGGGTATCGAAAAGCGCCGCCATTCGGTGAGATTCACGCCGCGTTGCGCCAGTGCGGCCGTGGCCGCCGCCTCCGCGTCTTGCCGCGACAACGCAAGCGGAGGCACATCGGTACGAAACGGCGTGAACGCGATCCACGCCAAGACGCCGAGAATCGCCAGTACCGGCAGTGCCCGCTGCAGATAAGCCGCGGTCTGGCCGACGGTTGCCGGCTCGTGGATCGCCGATTGCGCGTCGGCCACGATTTCGTCGCCCGGATGCCACGCACGATTCCACAACGATTCGGGAAACTCAGAGAATCCGCGGTTCTGGATGCGGCGCCACCACACGATGGCGAGCGGCACGAGCGCTGCGCCGATGACCAGCGCGCGCTGCACCCATGCGCCCGGCGCGTCCAGCAAAAACAGCGGCAGCGAAAACAATACGAGGTCGAACAGCACATGCAGCAAGATCGTCGGCAACAAGCCATAACGCAAAAAGATCGCACCCCAGAGCAGCGATGGCACGATCAACTCGACCAGGCGCGAATACGCGGGGAATCCGGGATAACTCGCGTGCGCGGCGGCGAAAATGATGGCTTGCAGCACGAATGCCACGGCGATGCCTAGGTTGCGCCGCCCGAAACGTTCTCCCAGCAACGCACCCAGCGACAACGGAATCGCGCGGAACACGCATTCCTCCATGAAGCCTGCCTGAAGCGAAAGCGCGATGGGCATCAACGCCGGTACCGCCGACGACAGGATGTTGGGATCGGTCAACGCTTCCGACGGTTGCCACCAGCCGAGCCAGCGATTGGTCGCGTAATAGAACGCGGCGATCAGCGCAAGCTCGATCGGCACGAACAGATAGCCGCCCACCGTGCGCCCGGCGATAGTGGGCGTGCCGGCCGCCGCGCGCGACCACAGCCGCCACAGTTGAGGGTGTTGCGGGAATGCGCGGCGCGTGAGGCTCTCC
>JBPCLS010000343.1:0-7927 GCA_051003055.1 Casimicrobiaceae bacterium | reverse complement strand
AACGCGAGGTCGGCGTAGCGGGGCTCGTCGAGCGCGCGTGCGGCACGCGCGAGTGCGGCGATCGCGAGCGCGTTCCACGATGTCAGAATCTTGTCGTCGCGACCGGGATGTACCCGCTGCTCGCGCGCGGCGAACAACGCCGCTTTGGCTCCGGAGAGCCGCGTCTGCGCATCCGGCAACATCAGATCGAGCCGCGCCGCGACATCGGCGAGCGGCTCGCTGACGCGCAGATGCCAAGCGTCGCCCTCGAAATTCGGGGGACGGTTCAACCCGAAGTGCGGTGCGACGACCGTCCATTCCTCGGCGCTGACGGTCGCGCGCACTTCATCAGGCGTCCACACGTAGAACTTGCCCTCGTGCCCTTCGCTGTCGGCGTCCAGACTGGAATAAAAAGCGCCATCGGGAGCGCGCATTTCGCGCACCAGCCAGCCGACCAGATTGCGGGCGATATCAGCAAAACGGGGATCAAGGGTCACGCGCGCCAGGTCCGCGTACAAAGCGAGCAGCGGCGCGTTGTCGTAGAGCATTTTTTCGAAATGCGGAATCGTCCATTCGGCGTCCACCGAATAGCGGCAGAATCCGCCGCCCAAGTGGTCCCAAATCCCTCCGTCAGCCATGCGCTCCAACGTCGTGCGCACGATCGCCCGCGCTGCACCGTCACCGGTGCGCGCCGATTCGCGCAAGCAGAAGTCGAGTTCGAATGGGTGGGGAAACTTGGGCGCGCCGCCGAAACCGCCGTGCTCCGGATCGAAGGTCCGTTTGAGCCCTTGCAACGCGCGCTCCGGCGCGGTGATCGGCAACGCCGCGGCGCCGCCGTCGGGTTCCAGCGTGGCCATCGCGGCGATGAGATGGCGGCTCTGCTCGGCGATTGCCTCGCCTTGCTCGCGATAAGCGGCGGCGATCCGCGGCACGAGTTCGAGAAATCCGGGCAGGCCGTGACGCGAATTCTTGGGAAAATACGTACCGGCAAAAAACGGTTCACCCTTGGGCGTCAGGAACATCGTCAGCGGCCAGCCGCCGGATCGCCTGGTCAGCAACGCATGCGCCGTCTGATAGATCTGATCGAGATCGGGCCGCTCCTCGCGATCGACCTTGATGTTGACGAAGTGTTCGTTCATTGCCGCCGCGACGGCGGCGTCCTCGAAGGATTCATGCGCCATGACGTGACACCAATGGCACGCCGAATACCCAATCGAGAGCAGAATGGGCTTGCCCTCGGCGCGCGCGCGTCCGATTGCTTCCTCACTCCACGGGTACCAATCGACGGGGTTGCCGGCGTGTTGCTGGAGATAGGGGCTGGTCGCGCCCGCGAGGCGGTTGGTCATCGATGAGGCGGAAACGCGCGAGTTTCGCGTTTGGTCTTCAAAACTCGTGTCTTAGGATTCCTCGAACGCGACCCGTTCGAAATCTCCACCGCGTTGCACGAGCCTCAGCAACCGGAATTTGCGCTCAGGACCCGGATCCGTCGACCGCAACACACGGCCCGCGTTGAACGTGCGCGGCGGCACGACGATCGTCGCCTGCTCTCCCGGCGTTTCGCCCAGAAGCAGTGCCGGCATCGGCAGCTCCTCGGAGAAAGCAATCGACAGCGGGCGAACGGCGACGGTCTTGGGCGTGCCGGGCCAAAACGCAATCGCCAGCGCAAAATCACCGCGCGGGTCGAAAGCGACGCGGTTCACGTAACCCAGGCGCACTCTCTCCTCATCGCGTGCCACGACCAGTTGTTCGAGGAACCACCGGTAGCGCCCGCCATCGCCGCGCGCGAGTGTTGCGTCCTGCCATTCGTACTGGCCCTGCCAGCGCTCCCACGGCCAATTTCGCTCGGCCTCTTCCTTGTGCCGGTCGTAGTCGGTCAGCGCCTCGAGCGTCTGCAGGTGCGACGCGCCTTGAAAAGTCAGACGGCCCAACGGATCCCGCCGGTCGAATGTACGGCCGCCGACGCGGTAATACGCGGCGGTGACTCCGCCGGTCGTTAGATCGAGCGAGGTCCGGTGCTCGTCAGCCGTGCCTGATCGTGTTTGATACCAGCGCGTGTCGAGGTGTTTCAATAGCGCAGCGGATCCTTCCACCGATGTATCCTGCCCCAACTGCAATTCCGCGGGACTGGCACCGGCAGCGAGCCGTTTCAGGCGACCCCGCACACTGGTTGCAAGCTTGCCGGGATAGCCGTAGCGCCACGACGGAGGCGGATCGTGCGGCGCTGCCGCCACGAGTTGGGCACCCGTCGTGCCGTCGAGATCGACGACGATCAGCGGGCCTTCGCTCTCGCGTTGCTGCGCGTACGGAAATACCTTGCGCGCCCATTGGCCGAGCCAGCGGTCGGTCAGCTCGATCTGCCGGATGGTCATCGCGCACGGATCCGCAAGGTCCAGGAGCAGCGCGTGACTGTAGGTTGCGTAACAGGAAATGCCCACGGCGTGCGGCGCCAGGTCATCCGACACTGCGGTAACCGCGCAATCGAGCATTTCCGACAATCGGTAATAAGCGTGCAGCTCCTGCCATACGCTTGCCGGAGACACGCGTCGCGCCAGGCCATGAACCAGGACCATCTGCTTGCCGACATACAGGCCACGTTGCAGGAGCTTCGCCTTGACACCCTGGAGTTCCTGGTCGCCTTCCAGCAGCGGCTTCAAGCACGCGGAATACTGCTCCCACAGCGCTTGCCACAGCGCGATCGCCTGCTCGGCGGCTTCGAGTTCGCGGTCCGCGGCAGGCTGCGGTTTGCCCGCGTACCGGCGCGCGAGCTCGGTGTGCAGCGACGCGACCTGATCGCGCATGATCTCCGCGATCGTCGCGCGTTCGCGTGGCGCGAACTCCGCGCCCGCCATCGCTTTCAACTGCCCGTAGATCGCCCCAAACCGCGGCGCGATACCGGCGATCATCAGTGATTTCGACCAGCGCGACGCACCGTGCGCGTCGGAAAACGCAAGCAACGGCGCGCTTTCGCCGGCCGGCGGCTGCGGCATCAACGCCGGTGGCGAGGCGGTGTCCTGCATCACGCGGCGGCGCGTGGCAACTCGCGCGCGAGTCGTTGCGACAATGGCGTCTCTGTGCAGAACACGCAGGCTTCCCTCATGGTTATGCTCTAGCTAATGCGCTCCGTCCGCGAAGACTTGCGGCGATTTATAGCACAGGAAGAAAGGCACTCCCGGCTCCCCGCCGTGCACACCTGACGGACGGGCGCTTTCGTACGATTACCCGGCGCGACCCGAGCGTTACAACAAGCACTCCCGCGGCACTCGCGACAGGGTGTCAGCCGATTTGGATCGACAGCATCGAGATCGAACCTCCGTCGACGCCCTCGACCGGGAAACTGATCGGCTCGCCTTCCTTGCGCTGCGCAATCACGTAGAGGAGCGGCAAGTAGTGCTCGGGGGTGGGAATGGACAGTCGCGCGTCGGGGCCCAACGTCTCGTAGGCGATGAGCGGAGCATCCTCAGCGGCAAGTAGCGCCTGCCGCGCTTGCCGTTCGAATCGTATTGCCCAATCAAACGGCTCGGCGGGATGCCGACCCCAGGCGTATGAGTGCAGGTTGTGCACGAGATTGCCGCTGCCGATAATGAGAACGCCTTCGTCGCGCAGCGCTGTCAGCCGCTTGGCAAGATCAAAGTGAAATGCCGCCGGCTGCGTCTCATCCATGCTGAGCTGCACCACGGGAACATCGGCGCCAGGAAACACATGGCACAGGACTGACCAGGTGCCGTGATCGAGACCCCAGCGTAGATCGCTATGGACCTCCAAAGGTCTGAGCAATTCCTGCACTCGGGCGGCCAGTTCCGGACTGCCGGGTGCAGGGTACTCGAGCTCGAACAGTGCCTGCGGGAACCCGCCGAAATCGTGGATCGTGCGAGGCGCCTCCATTGCGGTCACCGCCGTCGCGGGAATGTACCAATGCGCAGAAATGGCGAGGACGGCTTTGGGTCGAGGCACCGATTCGCCGATCTTTCTCCAAGCCGCGGTGTGGGAATTTTCCGCCAGCGCATTCATGGGATTGCCGTGACCAAAAAAGATCACCGGCATACGCGCGGGTGCTGCGGTAATCATCCGCCATGACTCTCGGGTTTTAGTGTGGTCGGTCGCGACCGACTGCAAGCGATCGGTTGGCGCTTTAAACACTCCTATTTTGATTGCTCGCGAGTGCAAAAGATAGCTGGAGAGTAGCGCTCGACGAAAGCTTGCTGCAGGGCAATCGAAGGATGTTGGACGGCCCTTCACAGGCGATCGAAGCGCCGGTAGCCGATCGCCTCGGCGACGTGCGGCACACCGATGTTCGCGCTCCCGGCCAGATCGGCGATGGTGCGCGCAACTTTGAGCACGCGATGGTAGGAGCGCGCGGATAGGTACAGGCGCGCCATCGCCTGCGCAAGCAGCGACTCGCCGGCGGCATCCAGCCGGCAGTGCGCAACGATCTCCGCGGGCTGTAGCCGGGCGTTCGGCATCCCCTGACGATCGCGCGCGCGAGAACGGGCGGCAGTCACTCGGCTCCGTACCGTGGCTGACGACTCCGCGGCGAGCGCCGCGGGCTTCTCCGCCAGTATCACATCACCACCGGAGTCGCGCACGCGCCGCGCTGTGGCCAGTGGTGGTGCCGCGAGCGCCTCCGCCGATAACGACGGCACTTCGACTGTCAGGTCAATGCGATCGAGCAATGGCCCTGAAACGCGCGACCGATAGCGCGCGATGCGATCGGGCGTGCAGTGGCAGCGCCCACTCGTGTGACCCAACCAACCGCATGCGCAAGGATTCATCGCGGCGACCAACTGAAACTGCGCCGGAAACTGACTTTGCCGCGCCGCGCGCGAAATGTGGATGACGCCGGACTCCAGCGGCTGGCGCAGCACTTCGAGCACGCGCCGGTCCCACTCCGGCAGCTCATCGAGAAACAGGACGCCGTGATGCGCAAGCGAAATCTCGCCGGGCCGCGGGTCGCTGCCGCCGCCGACCAACGCGACGGCGCTGGCGGTGTGATGCGGCGCACGGTAAGGCCGCTCGCGCCACTGCTCCGGCACAAAACGGCCGGCGATCGATGCCACCGCCGCGGCTTCGAGCGCCTCGTCCTCTTCGAGCGGCGGCAAGAGCGACGGGAGTCGCTGCGCCAGCATCGATTTCCCCGTGCCCGGCGGACCGGTGAAGAGCAGCGAATGCCCACCGGCCGCCGCGATTTCCAACGCGCGTTTGGCGTGCGCCTGCCCGCGCACATCGGCGAGATCGTTGGTGGCTCTGCGAGTTGCCGGCGGACATGGTGCGGGCACCGCAAGTCGTGTGCGCCCAGCCAAATGTGCGCAGACGGCGAGCAGCGAGGGCGCGGCATAAACCTCGGCGTCGCGCACCAACGCGGCCTCGGCAGCCGACGCTTCGGGTAGCACAAACGCATGCCCGTCCCGGCGCGCCGCCAGTGCCATCGCGAGCGAGCCGCGTACCGCGCGTAGCTCGCCGGTCAGCGCGAGTTCGCCTGCGAACTCGTAGCGTGCGAGCTCACCGGCCGGGATCTGTCCGGTTGCGGCAAGGATTCCGAGTGCAATCGGCAGGTCGAAGCGACCTGACTCTTTGCGCAGGTCGGCCGGCGCCAGGTTGACGGTGACTTTGCGTGCAGGGAATTCGAACTGTGAATTCTGCATGGCAGCGCGCACCCGGTCGCGCGCCTCGCGCACTTCGGCTTCCGGCAAGCCGACGATATGCACGCCGGGCAGTCCGCCCGATAGGTGGACTTCGACGGCGACCCGCGGCGCGGCCACTCCGGCGAGCGCGCGGCTATGGAGCACGGCGACCGACATTGTTCGCTCACCGGCCGCCGCATGACGCGCAACGAGATCAAGCGATCAGTGCGCAGAGCCCAGCGGCGGAAAGCGCGCCTCGAGTTCGGCGACACGCACTTCAAGGCGTTCCACTTTTTCGCGGGTCTTCAAAAGCACTTGCGCCTGGGTATCGAATTCCTGCCGCGTGACGAGGTCGAGGCGCAACAGGCCGCTTTGCAAGAGCCCCTTGACATTTTTTTCCATGTCCTTGAGGGGGCTTCCTTCGACGGCCTTGCCGATACGGGCGGCAAGTTCGTCCAGGGTCTTGGAATTCAGCATCGCATCCTCCGCGGATTTACTTAGGACCGGGTTGGCCCGCGCTTTCGCGAGCGTGTGCGGGAGAGTTTAGCAAAGCGCCGGTGGGCGCCGCGCTCGTCCGTTCGGCGTAGTCGCGCGGCGGCGGACGCGGGACGCGGACGCTGCTCGATTGATGTGCAACGCCACTACTGTCCGGTTAAACCGCGAATAGATTCAGTTGGTTGTTGAGAAGGGTGCCGTTGGAATTGGAGTCGCTGCCCGGAAAGGCTTGCTGCAAGGGCATCTTCTCGAAAAGGGTGACCGACAGGATCTGTAGCAGAGTGTAGAGCGAAGCGTCCAGATGGAGACGCTTCTTGATGATGGCGACAAGGACATAGACCGACACCGCGATCCAGATTTGCGACTTGACCGCGTTCTCCGACGTACCGAAGAAACGTTTGATTCGAAGATGCTGCTTGATCCACTTGAAGAACAGTTCCACCTGCCAGCGTCTCTTGTAGAGCGCGCAGATGGTCAGCGCCGGCAAGGTCATCTGATTGGTGAGAAAGACGAGCGTCTTGTCGGACTCGGCATCCTTGAAGCGGATACGGCGCAAATGTTCGGGGTAATCCTGCTTCGTGTAGAAGCCATCGAGCGCGATGATCTGGTCGCAGATCACGCCGGTGCTGCGGTCCGTAGCCGACGAATAGACCCGATGGGCATCCAAGTTCGACTTGGCGCGCGTGACGAAGAAGCTGCCGGCCAAATGCAGCACATGCAGTCGTGCGTAATCGACGTAGCCCCGATCCATAACGTAGATTGCTCCCGCCTCCGGGAGCAGCAGATCGAGCGCGTGCACGTCGTGCAGCTTGCCGTCGGAGACATGGATGAAGCTCGGAATGTTGCCGCGCAGATCGAGCAGTGTGTGCATCTTCACGGCGGCCTTGGTCGAGCGGAAATGCGCCCACGGAAAGACCGACAGGCACAGATCGATGATGGTCGCGTCCAAGGCATAGACGGTGTTCGACAGTTCCAGCCCAAAGTCTTCCTGGGCATAGAGCTTCCGCGCCTGCGCGATCAATCGCTGCGCGAAGTCGGCGTGGATTCGCCAGTCGCGGGATTCGTTGGCATCGGCCAGCGTCGAGCGGCGCACGGGTTCGCGCAAACCCATGTGGTAGAGCTTCCCGGCTTGTGCCGACAGGCAGACCTCGATGTCGCGCAGACTCTCCCGGTAGGTCAGCTGGGCGAACGCCATGATCCGAAACTGCTCGGCGCAGGGCAGCGTACGAACGCCGCGGTCGCCGCCATACCGCTGGACATACCGGGCAAACGTGGTCCAGGGCAGGAAGTCCATAAGCTGGGCGAACAGGGTCTTGCCGGTGTTCATGGTGGCCTCCGAGGAAAATCCCGGAACACTGCCAGAACCGGCTTGCACCGTTCAAATCGACACCACCCTTCATCGCTCGGAATCCCGTGCCAGACATGGCTTTCAGCGGTTCAGCCCTGCATTTAACCGGACACTACTGGACAAATACTTTAAAGCCAGAGCCTCCCGGAACTGGGTCTTTACCGCAACAGAAGAACAAGAAGATGGAACGAAAAGCGAGCGCATCTTGCTGCGCGAATCGGATACACCAATACATCGGCATATCAAGATTCAAGCCGACGCTAATCCGCGCGACTCACAATGGGCACAGTACTTCGAGTCCCGCTGGGGTAAGAAAATGCTGCACTCGGCGAGGGGTCGCCGGAAGCTCTACCGCGTCTGGCGAAGGCAAGACGGCATGTGTTCGACCTGTCAGCAGCCCATCACAAAGAGCACCCCTTGGGCTGCTCGCCATATTGTGAAACGAACTGAGGGCGGATCGGATGCAGCAAGCAACCTTTCCATGCTC
>JBPCLS010000342.1:0-10118 GCA_051003055.1 Casimicrobiaceae bacterium | reverse complement strand
CGTGCATTTCGTCAAGCGTCATGCCGATGCCGAACGCGTCGGCGACGTACCATAGCCGCTCGGCGCGCGGATACGCGAGCTCATCGGCGACCTTTTCCGGATCGACCGTCTTCAGGTTGAAGCCGTCCACCCCGGTTTCGAGCCCCCGCAGCGCCTTTTGCAGCGACTCCTGGAACGTGCGTCCAATGGCCATCACCTCGCCCACCGACTTCATCTGGGTCGTCAGCCGATCGTCGGCTTGGGTGAATTTTTCAAAAGCGAAACGGGGCACCTTGGTCACGACGTAATCGATCGTCGGCTCGAACGATGCCGGCATGAAATGGCCGTCGGCGCCGCCCGTGATGTCGTTGCGCAACTCGTCGAGCGTGTAGCCGACGGCCAGCTTGGCGGCGACCTTGGCGATTGGAAACCCGGTCGCCTTCGACGCCAGCGCCGAAGACCGGGACACGCGCGGATTCATTTCGATGACGATCATGCGGCCGTCGTCCGGATTGATCGCGAACTGGACATTCGACCCGCCGGTATCCACGCCGATTTCACGCAGCACGGCGATCGACGCGTTGCGCATGATCTGGTACTCCTTGTCGGTAAGCGTCTGCGCCGGCGCCACCGTGATCGAATCACCCGTGTGGACCCCCATCGGGTCGACGTTTTCGATGGAACAGACAATGATGCAGTTGTCCTTTTTGTCGCGGACGACTTCCATCTCGAATTCTTTCCAGCCGAGCAGCGATTCCTCGATCAGTAACTCATGCGTGGGCGACGAGTCGAGGCCGTGCTTGCACATTTCGACGAACTCATCCTTGTTGTACGCGATGCCGCCGCCCGTGCCGCCGAGCGTGAACGACGGTCGGATTACCGCCGGAAACCCGATCCCGGCCTGCACATCGAGCGCCTGCTCGAGGTTATGCGCGATTCCCGACCGCGCGGACGAGAGCCCGATGCGCGTCATCGCCGCCTTGAACTTTTCGCGGTCTTCCGCCTTGTCGATCGCTTTTTTCGACGCTCCGATCAGCTCGACATCGAACTTGTTGAGAATGCCTTCGCGTGCGAGATCGAGCGCGCAATTGAGCGCGGTCTGCCCGCCCATCGTCGGCAGCAGCGCGTCCGGGCGTTCGCGTTCGATAATTTTGGCGACCATCGGCCAGGTAATGGGTTCGATGTACGTGACATCGGCCATCTCGGGGTCGGTCATGATCGTCGCCGGATTCGAGTTGACCAGGATGACGCGGTACCCCTCCTCGCGCAGCGCCTTGCACGCCTGCGCGCCCGAATAGTCGAATTCGCATGCCTGCCCGATGATGATCGGGCCGGCGCCGATGATCAGGATTGATTCGAGGTCGGTGCGCTTGGGCATTTTCTACTTCTTGCCCATGAGCGCCACGAACCGGTCGAACAGGTACCCCACGTCGTGCGGACCGGGACTCGCTTCCGGGTGCCCCTGGAAGCCAAACGCCGGACGATCGGTGTGCGCAATTCCCTGCACACTGCCATCGAACAGCGACACGTGTGTAGTGCGCACATTCGCGGGAAGTGACGCCCCATCGACGGCAAACCCGTGGTTCTGGCTGCTGATGAGCACCTGCCCCGTATCCCGGTCGAGGACCGGGTGATTCGCACCGTGATGGCCAAATTTCATCTTCGTCGTCTTCCCGCCTGCCGCAAGCGCCAACAGCTGATGACCGAGGCAGATACCGAAGGTCGGCGTACCGCTGTCGACGATTTCGCGAATCGCGGTGATCGCGTATCCACACGGTTCGGGATCGCCGGGACCATTGGAAAGAAAGACGCCATCGGGCCGCAACGCCAGCGCGTCGCGCGCTGAAGTCTGCGCCGGCAGGACGGTCAATCGGCATCCGCGCTCCGCGAGATTGCGCAAGATGTTGTGCTTGATTCCGTAGTCGTAGGCGACGACGTGGAACGACGTAGCGCCCATCGGCCGATAGCCTGCACCCAACGCCCATGTGCTCGCCGTCCAGTCGTAGCGCGCGTCACACGTCACCGCCTGTGCGAGATCGAGGCCGGCCATCGCCGGCGCTGCTTGCGCGAGCGCCACCGCCCGGTCGTCATCGGCGTCCGCCAGCGTCGGCGCGGCAACAATGCAACAGTTTTGGGCGCCCTTTTCGCGCAGGAGCCGCGTCAGTTGGCGCGTATCGATCTCGGCAATGCCGACGATACCGTTCTCGCGCAAATAGGCCGCGAGTCCATGCGTCTTGCGCCAACTCGATTCGAGTTGCGGCAAGTCGCGGATCACGAGTCCCGCGGCATGGATTTTTTTCGCCTCGACGTCTTCGGTATTGACGCCGACATTGCCGATATGCGGATAGGTGAGCGTGACGATCTGGCCGGCGTACGATGGATCGGTCAGAATTTCCTGATAGCCCGTCATCGCCGTATTGAACACGACTTCGCCGACGGTGCTCCCCATGGCGCCGATCGCGCGCCCGCGAAAAACCGTGCCGTCGACGAGCGCGAGCAGCGCCGGGTGCACCGGCGGGAATAACGCCGTCAATGCGGCAGTGGCGGCAAGGTCAGGAGCGTTCATGCGCGGGTTCGGTTGCTTGGTCTGTCAGAGTGCGCCGCGTAGCGGGGAATCGCCGCGAAACTACGAGGATCGGCAGGGCGGACGTGCAAGCGGGGAAGGCTTTGCCTTCCCCGCTCTCGACCCTTTGCGATTTTATCGCAGAACGCGTGCGCGCTCAAACCGTCCCATATCAATACGCTGCGCTGAAGCCCCCGTCGACATAAAGCACGTGTCCAGTCACGTAATCGGCAGCGGCCGACGCGAGAAATACGGCTGCCCCGGCGATTTCCGCCGGTTCCCCCCAACGCCCCGCCGGCGTGCGCTTCGCCACCCACGCAGAAAACTCGCGATCCGCCACCAGCGCGGCGTTCATTTCGGTTTTGACAAACCCTGGAGCAATACCATTGACCTGGATGTTGTGCAGCGCAAGTTCGACCGCCAATGCACGCGTCATCATCTTGAGCCCGCCCTTGCTCGCCGCATACGCAACGATGTTCGGCCGCCCCAGATCGGACGCGAGCGAGCAGAGGTTCACGATCTTGCCGCGTTTTCGCGCTTTCATGGCAGGCAGCACGCTCCGAGTGACCAGAAACGGGCCGTCGAGATTGGTTAGGTGAACGCTTCGCCATTCATCGATCGAATATTCGTCGAACGGCTTGCGCAGATTGATCGCCGCGTTGTTGACCAGAACATCGATCGGACCCTCCGCGCGCTCGATCGCCGCGATGCCCTCGCTCACCGCATGTTCGTCGGTGACATCAAACGCGCGGGCGGTCGCCCGATGCCCCGCCGCGGTCATGCCGGCGACGGCGGCATCGAGCTTCGCCGGGCTTCGGCCATTCAGCACGACGCCGGCTCCTGCTTGCGCCAGAGCTCGAGAGATCGCCAGACCGATGCCTGACCCGCCGCCGGTAACCAAAGCCACCCGCCCGGTGAGATCGAAAGGGTGCGCCGCGGCCATTGGCGAGCCCGCTACCGCAGAATTCCCAACACGTCACGCATGTCGTAGAGGCCGGATTCGCCCGCTGCGCGTTTCCCCGCGACGAATTCGGCCGCGCGCAACGCCCCGGCGGCGAACGTCTGCCGCGACGTCGCGCGATGAACAAGCTCGACGCGCTCGCCGCTACCGGCAAACACCACCGTGTGCTCGCCGACGACATCGCCACCGCGGAGGCTCGCGAAACCAATCGTGCCGGCGCGCCGCTCACCGGTCACCCCCTCGCGCGCGTACACGGCGCAATCGGGCAGCGAGTGACCGCTGCCGGCTGCAGCAGCCGCTCCCAGCGACAACGCTGTCCCCGACGGCGCGTCGACCTTGTGCTTGTGGTGCATTTCGACGATTTCGATATCGTAGGCCGGTCCCAGCGCACGTGCCGCGGTCTCGACCAGCGCCAGCAACACAGTGACACCGACGCTCATGTTTGCCGCGAAGACAATGGGTATTGCTCTGGCGTGGTTGGTCAGAGCCGCCTTCTGCGCATCGTTCATTCCGGTCGTCCCGACCACTGCGGCAACGCCCGCGCTCGCGCATTCGGCCAAATGCGCGAGCGTGCCTTCCGGCCGCGTGAAATCGATGAGGACATCGGCTGCGCGCACCGCCGCGGGTACATCGTTGCCGATGCGAATGCCGGTCGCACGTCCGATGCGTTCGCCGGCATCCGCGCCGATCGCGGCGCTGCCGGAAAGATCGAGTGCGGAGGCGAGCCCTAAAGTGGGCGAGGCAAGTGCAGCTTCGATGAGCGCCTGCCCCATCCGACCCCCGGCGCCGGCGATCGCAATGCGAATGGGCAACGCGGGAGGCTCCTACAACTTCTTGAAGAAATCGATGATTTTGCCCATGACGCCGCCGTCCTGCGGCTCCTCGGGCAGCGCGCGCGCCGCGGCCGCGCGGTTCAATTCCGCGACCGATGCCGGCATCTCATCCCCCTCCCACCGGGCCAGCACGTCTTCCTTGAAGTAAACGGTGAACTGGCGATGCTCGCGCACCCGACCGTCGCGCTGGTATTCGTACACGTAATCCCATCGGTTGTCGCGAAACGCACTGGTCACAAGCGGCGTACCGAGGACCAACCGCACTTGCTGCCTTGTCATTCCATTCTTCAACTTGTCGACCATATCCTGCGAGATGAAGTTGCCTTGATTGATGTCGAGCTTGTACACACCCATCTGCTTGATGAGCGGCGCATAATTCTCGATCGCGGCGCATCCGGCCAGCGCGATCAGGAAAGCGCACAGCGCCGCTCGGCTAGCCGTTCGCCGGGCATGGGACGCAACAACAGCGGCTGATTTCATCCTTGACTTTTATCCGCTTCTGCGCAGACGGCATTGCCGCCGCTCGATAGGTAGGGACCGGCCGAACGTCCATTCCCGTTACAAAAAAGCGGTTCCACGTTTTGCCGCGCATTTTGCAATTCAACCGCTATTATAACCGCGACCCCTACCGCGACCGCCGATGAGTTCCCCCCACGATCTCAAGAACGCCGGCCTCAAAGCCACGTTGCCGCGGCTTAAGATCATCAATCTGTTCGAGGCGTCCAAGGTGCGGCACCTGTCGGCCGAGGACGTCTATCGGTTGCTGATCGCGGACGGACTCGACATCGGTCTGGCAACCGTCTACCGGGTGCTGACGCAGTTCGAGCAGGCTGGTCTCTTGATCCGCCATCATTTCGAATCCGGCAAGGCCATATTCGAGCTGAACCCGGGCACGCATCATGACCATCTCGTGTGCCTGCAGTGCGGGCGCGTCGAAGAATTCTACGACGCGGAGATCGAAAAACGGCAGGTAAGGATCGCCCGCGAGCGCGGCTTCGAAATCAGTGAACACGCGCTCCATTTGTACGCCGACTGCACCAAACCGCGGTGTCCGCATCGGAAGTGATGGCGGATTCGCGCCTCGGCCGCCGCTTCGGCCTCCTTGGACCCGGGAGCTAGCTAGGGCGCGACCGTTGCGTGTCGGCCTCAAGCGTCGACTCGCAATGGCCGTCGATCCCCACTACGTGGGGCCCCTCGCCGGCTGCTCGCGCCGCTACTCGCGCCGGTTGAAGTCGCGCAAGCGGAATCCCAGCAGGAAAAGCACCGCGAAATAAGCGCTCGCGCCCGCGAGGACCAACGCCGCGAGCCGCGCTACTTTGGCCCATAAGCCAGCGTTCAACCAGAACGACGACGGGCCCGCAAGCCAGAACAAAAGCGCGGCAAGTACGCCGAGCGCAATGGTCAGTTTGCAGACAAACGCGAACCACCCCGACCGCGGCGTGTACCAGCCCCGCTTGCGCAAAAACCAGAATAGGCAACCGGCATTGAATATCGCGCCCAGGCTGGTCGCAAGCGTGAGTCCCGCGTGTCCCAGCGGCCACATCAACGACACCGCAAATAGTTGCGTGATGAGGATGGTGACGAGCGCGATCCGCACAGGCGTTTTCAAGTTCTGGCGCGCGTAAAACCCGGGAGCGAGAATCTTCACGAGGATCAACGCCAGGAGTCCAACGCTATAGCCAAGCAGCGCGGAACGCGTCTGCCATACATCGTTGACGGTGAATACAGATCCGTAATGGTAGAGCGTTGCCACGAGCGGCAGCGCGAGGAGCCACAGCGCCAATGCCGCCGGCAGCGCGAGCGCGAATGCCAAACGCAACCCCCAGTCGAGCAGCGCCGAGTATTCCTGGTGATTGGCATCGCTGTGATGTTGCGCGAGCGCCGGCAGCAGCACTGTGCCGAGCGCAACGCCGAGCAACGCGTTTGGAAACTCCATCAAACGGTCGGCGTAGCTGATCCACGAAATGCGGCCGTCGCCGAGAAACGCAGCAAACTGCGTGTTGATCAGCGCGGAGATCTGCGCCGCCGACACGCCGAGCAGCGCCGGCCCCATCGCCGAGAGCACCCGGCGGACACCTTCGTCGCGCCAGTCGAAGCGCGGCATCGGCAACATGGCGAGGCGAGCGAGCGGCCAGAGCTGAAACAGCAATTGCGCGATGCCGCCGATCAGCACGCCCCACGCCAGCGCTTTGATCGGTGGATCGAAAAAACGAGCAAGAAAAATAGCGGAAAAAATGATCGCGACATTGAGCAATACCGGGGTGAACGCCGGAACGGCGAAACGGCGAAACACATTCAGCACGCCGCCCGCCAGCGAAACCAGTGATACGAAGAGGATGTACGGAAACACGATGCGGATGAGGTCAGCTGTCAACTCCACTTTGCCCGGCGTCCGCGCAAAGCCGCTTGCCAGCGCGTACACAAGCCACGGCGCGGCGAGAACGCCCAGCACCGACACACCCAACAAAACGACCGCGAGCAGCGTGCCCACACTTCCGATGAGCTTGCGCGTTGCGTCTTCTCCGCGCTGGCGACGGTATTCGGCGAGGATGGGCACGAACGCCTGCGAGAAGGCGCCTTCCGCGAACATCCGGCGGAGAACGTTGGGTAATCTGAATGCCGCCTCGAAGGAGTCCATCTGGACGCCCGCACCGAACAGCGTCGCTTTCAGGCTTTCGCGCAGAAGTCCGGTAACGCGAGAGATGAACGTCATCCCGCTGACCGTCGATAGCGCTCGGATCAGATTCAAGGGGTAAATGACGTGGGCGTTCCTTCGGGTGCCAGCAACGCCTTGCCTGTGTCGATAAAATTAGCTATTATGATCGGCTTTCTGCAGCTACCAATTCAGGATAATCACCCATGGCCAATTCGGCGCAAGCACGCAAGCGTGCCCGGCAGGCGGAAGTGACGCGCAAGCGCAATGCGAGCCTCAAGTCGGCGCTGCGCACAGCGGTCAAGAAAGTCAGAAGATCGATCGCGACCGGGGACAAGTCCATCGCCGCCAAGACCTTCCAGGAGTCGCAGTCCGTTCTGGACAACATCGCCGACAAGAGGATCGTCCACAAGAATCTGGTGTCGCGTACGAAGTCCCGGTTATCTTCGGCAATCAAGAGCCTCGCGTCGTGATCATTTAACGGCTGCCCGCCACCCGAAAAGGCGCTCGCGGGCGCCTTTTTTGTCGTCTCGACGTCGCATTCGGCTTGATTCGGGAAGACAGGCGGAAGAACTGTAGCATTGGTCTTTCGCTTCCAATGTCTATCACATGCCGTCCGCGGTTTCCGCTCTCGACCTGATCCTGCAAAATTGGGATGCGCATTTCGGCGATCCCGAAGCCGCGCACGCGCGCGCGCTGATGCTGCATGAATCCGCATCCGGCGACGAGCGCGTCATAGCGTGGGCCGAGCTGACCATTGCGTATTGCCATCTGTCCGGCGCGATCCGGCCGGCCGAAGCGCGGGATTGGCTTGCGCGCGCACAGGCAAGGCTACAGCGGCTCGTCGATCCTCGCGGCGAATTGCTGGCCCGCATCGGCGCCGCTCGCCTACACGCGATCGAGCACCCGGCAGCGGCGCGCGACAACCTGCTCGCACTCTATCCCGAAGCATGCGAAATTCTGCCGCCGCAAGATCGTTTTTATGTCGTCAACGCTCTAGCGACTACGTATTTCCACACTGACCGGATCGACGAAGCAATCCGCTATCTGTACGAAGCGCTGGAAACGCTGCGTGGGATCCCGCCCTCAAAGCAGCTGGCGGCGGTCATCGCAGGTCTGGCGGCATTGCTCGTCGACGCCGGCGACTTCGCATCCGCCGCTGAGCTTGCCGCCGAGGCCATTGGGTGTCTCACGCAGAACGAAAACCCCGCGCTTTGGCTCTCCGCCCACGCAAGCTATGTGGAAGCCCTGCTCGGTCTCAGCGACTCCCAAGCGGCGCTCGCAGTCGCCGACGCGATGTTCAGCGCGCCGACGACCGCAACGCGTACCGTTGCGCAAAATCAGCACTGCGCCGCCGCGGCTGAAACTTACGCAAAACAGGGACGCCTGCGCGATGCCCAACTTTGCGTCGTTAACGCACGCGAGATCTATGACGAACATCGTGGCGGTTTCAACGAAGTGCATTATCGCTGGGCGGCCGCCACGCTCGCCGACGCCTGCAACATGGGTGATGGCACGCTAGCCGCGCTCGAGTTGGCAGCGGACGCGGCCGTCCGGCTGGCCCACCTACCGACGTTGTGTAAAGCCCACGAGCGCCTCGCGCAGCGCTACGCCGCGCTTGGCCGGTTCGAGGAAGCCTATCGCCACCAATGCGCGCTGCTCACGGCGCAGACCAGACGCCTGACCAACCGCGCAAGTGCCAAGTATTACCTGTCGCTCGCCCAACACGAGCTCGCCAATGCACGGGCGCAACGCGAACGCGTCGAGCGCGAGCGCATTGAAATGAACGTCTTGAAACATATTCTGGACCAGGTCAATCGCGAACTTGCACAAAAAATAGCAGAGGTCGAAGAATTGCAATCGCGTCTGTCCGCGGAGGCCATCCGCGATCCGCTGACGCAACTCTTCAACCGCCGCTATCTCGATTCGGTGAGCCCGGGTCTCGTGGCCAGCGCAAAGCGCCGGAATTCGCCGCTCGCGGTCGCGCTGGTCGACCTCGACCACTTCAAACGCGTCAACGATCGCTTTGGCCACCCGGCCGGAGACATGGTGCTGGCGCACGTCGGCCGGTTGCTCGCTGCGTCGTTGCGACCGTCCGACGTCGTCTGCCGGTGGGGCGGCGAGGAATTTTGCGTGTTGTTTCCCGACACCGGCGCGGCGGGAGCAGAAACGGCGCTCAAGATGCTGGCGTCCAAGATCGCCCTTCTTTCGCTGCCCTGGGAATCGGCGCAGATCGCCAACTTCTCGTTTTCCGCTGGCGTTGCGGTCATGCCCGTCCATGGCGTTGAATTTGCCGTGCTGCTCGCCGCCGCCGATCGTGCGCTGTACGCGGCGAAAGACGCAGGGCGCGCCCGCGTCGTCGTGGCGTCCCAAGGAGCCTAAAGAGAAATTGCACGAAAGCCTGAACGCGTCACCTCGCACGCGCTTCCTGAATTCGCGGGGGCAAGCCAGGTTCACCGGCGCTTTCGCGCTAAAATCCCGATTTGACAACAAGCGGCGTTGCAGCGCCGGCCTTAATCTCCGCACGCCGCCGCATCGATGGTTTCCAAGCCGCAGCACTTCCTCCAGTTCAACGACTTCACGCGCGAGGAACTCGACTATCTCTTTGCGCGCACGCGCTGGATCAAGGAACGCTTCAAACGCTACGAGGTATACCAGCCGCTCCGCGACCGCACGCTCGCGATGGTGTTCGAAAAGGCGTCAACCCGCACCCGCGTGTCATTCGAGGCGGGCATGAACCAGCTGGGCGGCATCGCAATCAACTTGAATCGCCACGACACGCAACTCGCGCGCGGCGAACCCATCGAAGATCTGGCGCGTGTGGTCTCGCGGATGGTGGACGTCGTGATGATCAGGACGTTCGAGCAGGAAATCATCGAGCGCTTTGCCGCGCATTCGCGCGTACCGGTCATCAATGGTCTCACCAATGAATACCACCCCTGCCAGATCCTCGCCGATCTGTACACTTACATCGAGCACCGAGGCCCGATTTCGGGCAAGAAGGTGGCTTGGATCGGTGATTCGAACAACGTCTGCATTACCTGGCTGCAGGCGGCGAAGATCTTCGATTTCCAATTGCGTGTTTCGACACCTCCGGGATACGAAGTGCCGGTTGACCGATCCCGCGGC
>JBPCLS010000341.1:0-4002 GCA_051003055.1 Casimicrobiaceae bacterium | reverse complement strand
GAAGGGCAGGCCAGGTCGGCACGGCCGCCGTGCTGACGGCGGACATCCGCGATTTCATGCAACGCGCGGTCGGGGCGTTGGCATCCGAAGGCCAGGTCCGCATTGAGCGCCTGCTCGCAGGTGATCGCGACGTCGCTTCCGCCATCATGCTGCGCAGCGGATCGACGGCCTGGTTCTGGAAGATCGCTTATGACGAGGCCGCGGCCCGCACGTCGCCAGGGGTGCAGGTCACGCTCGCGCTCACGCGCCGCGTTCTGCGGGACGCCGGCATTGCGCGGGTGGATTCCTGCGCAACGAAGAATCACGCAATGATCGATCATCTGTGGCGAGAGCGGCTGGTGCTTGCAGACCACTTTGCGTCCGTGGGGCCGGCGGCGAACGGCCGCTTCGCGATCGCGTGCACGCTGGAAGGCTTGCGCCGGAGCATGATCGATGCTGCCAAGTGGGTGCGCGGCATGATCAGGCGAAGCCATGGTAGGTAGGTAGGACTTTCTGAAGGGAAGCAAACAGCCTGGATTCCCGCTTTCGCGGGAATGAGCGGAGTATGTGCAACCGCTCGTCCCCGCGAAGGCGGGGACCCAGGCGCACAAGATCGGCATGGTGGTAGTGCTTGCCTGACGACACGGCCGTTCTCTATTCCCGCTCCCGCAGCAGCCTTCGGATCACCTTGCCGGTCGTCGTCATCGGCATGTCGTCGATAAAGGCGATCTCGCGCGGATACTCGTGCGCGGACAATTTGGTCCGCACGAACGACCGAATCTCGGCTTCCAGCGCGTCGGACGGCGCCTGGCCAGGCTTCAGCACGATGAACGCTTTGACGATCTCGGTGCGCACCGGGTCGGGTTTGCCGACCGCGGCGGCCAGCGCGACGGCCGGATGGCCGATCAAACAATCTTCGATCTCACCGGGACCGATGCGGTACCCGGACGAGGTGATCACGTCGTCGTCGCGTCCGACGAAGGTGAAATATCCGTCCTCGTCGACCACGCCCTGGTCGCCGGTCATCATCCAATCGCCGATGAATTTCTCGCGCGTCGCTTCCGGCCGCCCCCAGTATTCCAGGAACATCACCGGATTGCCGCGCTTCACCGCGATCTGGCCGAGCTCGCCGGGCGCGGCCTGCGACCCGTCGGGACGAACAACCGCCACGATATGGCCCGGCGACGGCTTGCCGATTGCGCCGGGGCGTGAGACGCCGATCATCGCGCAGGAGCACAGCACGAGGTTGCACTCGGTCTGTCCGTAGATCTCGTTGACCTCGACGCCAAGCGCCGAACGCCCCCATTCCATGGACTCAGCGCCGAGCGCTTCGCCGCCGGAAGCGACGCTGCGCAGGTTGAGCGTGAGGCGGCCTTTCGGATGCGGCGCGGCACGCAGCATGCGCAGCGCCGTCGGCGGGATGAAGGCATTGCGCACGCCCGCGCGCGCCATCAGGCCGAACGCCTCCTCGGGATCGAACTTGTCGAACTTGCGCGCGACGATCGGCACGCCGTGGTGCAGGCTCGGCAGCAGCGCGTCGAGCAGGCCGCCGGCCCACGCCCAGTCAGCCGGCGTCCAGAACCGATCGCCCGGCTGCGGAAAGAAATCGTGCGGCATCTCGGTGCCGGGCAGGTGGCCCAGCATGACGCGATGCCCGTGTAGCGCGCCCTTCGGCTGTCCGGTGGTGCCGGACGTGTAGATCATCAGCGCCGGATCGTCGGGCGAGGTGTCGACCGCCGTGAAAGAGGAGGCGGCGCGCGCGAGCGTTGCGTGGAAATCCGCGACGCCGTCTTCCGCGCCCTCGACCGAGAGCACCAGCCGCAGGTCCGACACGTCGTGGCGGATCTCGGTCAGCTTGGCTGTGCCCTGTGCGTTGGTAATCAGGGCTTTCACGCCGGCATTCTGCAGCCGGTAACGCAGGGCCTCGGGACCGAACAGCACCGCGATCGGCAGCGCGACCGCGCCGGCCTTGTAGACCGCGATGTGGCTCGCAGCGACCTCGGGCGTCTGCGGCAGCATGATCGTGACGCGTTCGCCGCGCGCGACGCCGTGAGCGATCAGCACGTTGGCAAGCCGGTCGGATGTCTCCTTCAGCCAGCCGTAGCTAATCTCTTCGGCGCGGCCGTCCGGATGCACGTGCAGGATCGCTAGCCGGCGTGGATCGAGCGTAGCCCAGCGGTCGCAGACGTCGGTACCGATGTTGTAACGGGCCGGAATCTGCCAGCGGAATTCGCGATAGAGCCGGTCGTAGTCGCGGATGTCGGGAAGCATGGCGCTCGCGTTGTGTGGGGCGAGCGCACGCTAGCGCGCATTCAGTGCGGGTGGGAAGCGCTCTGTTTGCTTCATGGGGAAAACGGAAGGCGCCCGCGGTGTGCGGGCGCTCCCGGGAACTGCCGGCTGGGGTAACGTCTCAGGCCGCAGCGCGGTGCATGCTGCGGGCGCTCTCGTGTGCGCCGTTGATCGCCTTCACGGACTCCTCGATCGCTGACCATAGGCGGGACATTTCGGCGGCCGCCAGAGATTCGGAGGCGAATTCCTTCACGCCTTCGCCGGAGGCCAGCGACAGCGCATAATTGCTACGGCTGGTGATCTGCCCGCCCCACACTGGAATTTGCAGCCGCGACAAACCCTGCCGCGCCTGGCCGACGATCGGGGATTCGATTCCGTCACGCCGAGCGGGCGCGGAGTTGATCACGACCGCGTACGGCCGGCGAAGCTGACGCGCGTGCTCGATCGTCTCCTTGACGGCCATCATGTCGAAGATGGTCGGGCGCGCCGGGATGATCACGAGGGTGGCGGCGCGGATCGCCTCGGTGGCGGCGGCCGACATGTTTGGCGGCGTGTCGATGAACACCCAGTCAAAGCCCTCGCGCTTGGCGGCTTTCACCATGTCGCCGATCGCGCGCGTGCCGGCGCGCAATACCGGCTCGCCGGTGCCGCGCAGCTTATGCCACAACGTCAAGGACCCCTGTGGGTCGGCGTCGATCAGAAGACAGCGGCGGGATGGTTTGTTGGCGAATGCGGCGAGGTGAGCAGTCAGCGTGCTTTTCCCCGAGCCGCCTTTGCGCGAGGCAAAGACGATAGTGTTCATCGAAGCAGCTCCCAGTTGTTCTATGACCGATGGAAGCTGCGGCCGGCATGGTTAACCAGAGGTTAATTTCGGCAAAAGTTAATCAACCGGTAATGCCTCGCGGTTGCTTGCGTGCTCAGCCAACCGCCCAGCCGTGTCGGCGCGCCTGCGTGCGGAGACGTGCGGTGCGTCGTCCCGGCGCTTGCGGCCACGGCAATAAAAGTAGGTCGTGCGAGGAAATTCTCGAAGTTCGAAATCGTCGGTGACAGCAGCCAAGTCTTCCCAGCCGCGCACATAGGGGTTGCCGAGCACGGTCCGGCGCATGATCCAGACGCTGAATGGCATCACCAGCCGGCCGGCGAGCCCGGTCGGGGGCTTTGCTTCCTGGATCACCAGATAGCCGCTGGGGCGCAACTGCGTGAGCGCATGCTGCAGGACGGTCTTGCGATGCGGCATCGTGTTGTACGACAGGCCGAAGATCACGCCGTCAAGCAGCTCGGGTGCGCGGTAGGCGGCCGCATCGTCCTGGGTCAACTTGACGTTGTTCCAACCCTCGCGGGCACACAGTTCGCGCGCCTTGGCCAAACTGCCGCCGGAGAGATCGACGCCGTAGACGTGACCCGTATCGCCGACGGCGGCGCGTAGATGCGGAAGGTTGAGCCCGGTGCCGCAGCCGATCTCGAGCACGCGGTCGCCCGGCTTCAGCGCAAGCCCGCTGACCGCGTTGCGACGGAATGTTACCGGCAGGAAGAACAACCGATCGAAAATCGGAAGGATGGCGGCGAGCCGGTCGTAACGACGTTGGATGAAGGCAAGGTTGAAATCCTGCCAGTCTTGCTGCATCACGTTTTATTCCCAAAAATAAGCCCCGCCGCGGCAATATGGCCGGATGCGGGGCACCCCCCAGTGGATCGTCTACACATGCAAAAGCGCGGCGAAGTCGGTCAAGGTTT
>JBPCLS010000340.1:0-4078 GCA_051003055.1 Casimicrobiaceae bacterium | reverse complement strand
GGCGACGCCAAGCCGCTGCACTCGAGCGCCATCGGCAAGGCGATGCTCGGCGCGCTGGACGAACAAGATTTCGAGCTGTTGCTTCGTCGTCTGAAGACGCCGCGGGTGACGAACAAGACGATCTCGGAGCCAGATGCGTTGCGCGCCGACATCGTGCAGAGCCACGCCCGCGGATATTTCGTCACGCGCGGCGAGAACGTGCCGGACGTCATGGCGATTGCGATTACGCGGCGGATCGGCGATCAGCCCTATGGCATTGCGATCGCAGGGCCCATCGGGCGGATCGAAGCGCGCTTCGATGCGTTCGTGGCCGCACTGCTCAAGGCGGGCGCCGACCTCGACCGCATCGAACACCAGCTGCGCGGCGCCGCATGAGTAGACGGGCGAGCCACGGCCGCCCGTTCCGGACAAGAAACGTCGACAAGAACTTCATGGGAGAGACGAACATGACTCTGGTGGCGACCGCGCAGGAGGGCCAAGACACTCGGCGGCATCATGTGCTCCCGAACGGCACGGGATATTTCCGCACCAACTACATGACCAGCACGCCGGACGTGCCTGGCAACCCGATGTGCTATCTGGTGGAGCAGGATCCGAACACGACCATCAACCCGCACTACCATCAGGCGAACCAATTCCAGGTGTTCGTCGGCGGCGATGGAGCCCTCGGCAAGCACGCAATCGCGCCGCTGCTCGTGCACTACGTGGACGCGCATACGCCCTACGGGCCGATCGTGGCGCGCGAGGACGGCATCCAATATTTCACACTGCGCGAAGAATTCGATCCCGGCGCACGCTTTCTGCCTGCCGAGATCGCCGGCCTGAAGCATGTGAAGCGCCGCCACGTCACCACCGAGCCGGTGCCGCATTCCGCGCCCGACGCGCTCACTCTTCTGAACGGCGCGCATGCCGAACCGCTGTTCGAGCCGCATGCCGACGGGCTTGGGTCATGGCGCGTCACGGCGGGGCCGAATGCGACCGTCACGCATGACGCCGGCACCTGCGGCAGCCAATTCTGGCTGCTGCTGGCAGGGGCCGCCACCCATCGGGGCCGCGCTTTGGCGGCGAACGCGTTCATCTACGTCGCGCCGGACGAACCGGCCCCAAACCTCATGGCGGGGCCCGGCGGCAGCGAATGGCTGATCGTGCAGTTTCCCAACAAGACATTTCGGCAAATGGACGCCTGAACGCCCCGCGACGACACTACGTTTGCCAACGACAAATCAAAAAGACACTGGGAGAGAAACAATGCTCAAAGTGGCGCGATCTTTGGTCGTCGCGTGCGCTCTCATACCTTCGGCGGCCTCGGCGGAGGTCAACGAGGTCGTCCTGGCGCAGCAGTTCGGCGCGGCCTTCACGCCCCTGATGTTCATGGAAAAATTCAAGCTGGTCGAAAAGCACGCCGTGAAGCAGGGCTTGCCGGAACCGAAGGCTTCCTGGGTCAAGGTTGCCGGGCCAAGCGTGATGAACGAAGGCATCATTTCCGGCAGCATTCAGTTCGCCTCGACCGGGTCACCTGCCCTGGCGCTGATCTGGGATCGCACCAAAGGCGGGGTCAAAGGGCTGGCGATGATCTGCCAGTACACGCTGTTCTTCGACACCCGCAATCCCGCGGTGAAATCGGTGCTCGATTTCGGCGAGAACGACCGCGTTGCGATGGCGTCGGTCAAGGTTTCGACCCAAGCTATCCTGATGCAGATGGAGGTCGAGCGCCTGCTGGGCGTCGGCAAGCATGACGCGCAGGATCACCTCACGGTGTCGCTCTCCAATCCCGAGGGCATGGCTTCGCTGCTCAACGAGCGCAGTCCGGTCACGGCGGCGGTCATCCCCTCGCCGTTCCACGACGTCGCCATGAAGAGCGGAAAGGTACGGACCGTGCATGAGGGCAACACCGCGGTGTTTCTCGTTGCCAGCGATCGCTTCCGATCCGCCAATCCGAAGACCACCAAGGCGGTGTTCGACGCACTGTCGGAAGCGATCGACATGGTCAACGCCGACAAGCCGCGCGCCGTTGCGGTCTACAAGGAAATGTCCGGCGACAGGACATCGGCCGAAGAGCTGACGGGCATGATGTTCAATCCGAAGTTCACCTTCACGATGACGCCACGTGACGTCACCGCGATCGGGCAATTCATGCACCGCATCGGAACGCTGAAAACGCCGGTGACCTCCTGGAAGGATTTGTTCTTTCCGGAGGTTCACGGCCTTCCGGGCAGTTGAATGCGCGAGCGCGACTCGTTTCTTCCCGAAGCTTTTCCTCATCCTGCATTGAAAGCAAACCGCCATGACACGATCGACCCGCATCGCCTGCCTATTCACCGCACTAAGCTGCATCGGACTTTTCGCTGCGCCCGCGAGCGCGCAGCAATACCCGTCGCGGCTCGTCAAGATCGTCGCGCCGCAAACGCCCGGCGGCGCAACCGACGTGTTCGCCCGCAAGATGGCCCAGACCCTGAGCGAACGCTGGGGTCAGCCGGTTGTCGTTGAAAACCGCGCGGGTGCGGGCGGAACGGTGGGCACCGACGCCGTCGCCAAGTCTGCGCCCGACGGCTACACCCTGCTCGTGACCTATGCCGGGTCGCAGGCGATCAACCCGAGCCTGTACCAGAAGCTGCCGTTCGATTCGGTGAAGGATTTCCAGACCATCGCAACGCTGGCCAGCACACCGTTCTTCCTCATCGCGAACCCCAATCGCCCCTTCAAGGACGTTGCCGGAATGCTGGCGATGGCGCGCGAGAAACCCGATGCCTTGACCTACGCGTCGTCCGGCAACGGCTCGGTGAACCATCTGCTCGGCGAGATGCTGAAGGCGGAGACCGGCGTCAAGATCCTGCATATTCCCTACCGCGGGGTTGCCCCCGCCATCACCGACGTGATCGGCGGACAAGTCGACACCGCCTTCAGCAGCGTGCCCTCCGTCCTGCAGACGATCCGCAGCGGGGATGTGCGCGCGCTCGCCGTCAGCAGCGCGAAGCGCGTCGCGGTCGCACCCGACGTCCCAACCATCGCCGAGTCCGGGCTGCCCGGCTTCGATGTCAATCCGTGGTGGGGAATCCTGGCGCCTGCCGGCATCGACATGGCGATCGTTCGCAAGATTAACGCGGACGTCGGCGAAATCCTGGCGACTCAGGAGATGAAGGACTTCTTTGCGGCTCAGGGCGCCGAGCCTTTGGTCACGTCGCCGGACCAGTTCCTCAAGATGCTTCAGGCTGATGTCGAGAAATGGGCGAAGATCGTGAAGGGGGCAGGCGTCACGCTGAACTGAACGGCACGCCATAGAGCGTGATGAGGAAAAAGATTGCTCCCGGCTCGACTGGGGATGGGAACCGGTTTTCATCCGACCAGATCGCCGGCGAGCAGTCGCGGCAGGTATTGAGCCTTGAGGTCCGCCAAGCCGTTATTGATTGGGTCGGCCGAGAATATGAAGCGCCGAGATTGAGGCCGATCTCACTCTGCCCGTCAAAAATGAGACTGTCGGTCATTCGGGCAGGTCATAAAATGACTGCCGGGCCGGACTTTGGCCGCTATATTCCTCGCGGAGGTGACACCGGCCTGGGCTGGGCAGTTGTGCCTGCACGATGATTTTATCAGAATTGGCATGCGTCAGACGCCCCGTGAGAGTGGCGCACGACGTGATGCCGAAGCGATAACGTGACTGGAATCAATAATTCTCAAGGGAGGACGATCATGTGGACGAAGCTGCTGATGGCGGTGATAGGCGCGTCGCTGACCGCTAGCGCCGCTCAGGCGCAGGACAAGATCAAGATCGGCGTGCTCGCCACGCTCGAAGGCGCGCTCACCACGCTCGGCGAGGACGCGCTGCGCGGCATGGAAATCGCCATGAAGCAGGCGGGCGCCAAGGCCGGCGGCAAGACCATCGAGGTCATCACATTCCCGACCAACGCCAGCCCGGACTCCGCCATCCGCGGCGCGCGCAAGCTGGTCGAGCAGGACAAGGTGGACATTCTCGTGGGCCCGGTGTCGGGCTCCGAAGGCATCGCCATCCGCGACTATTCCAAGACGCAGCCGCAGGGCACGTTCCTGAACGGGTCCTCCGGCGCCATGGAAACCACCTAGG
>JBPCLS010000339.1:0-5415 GCA_051003055.1 Casimicrobiaceae bacterium | reverse complement strand
GTGCGTTCACCGCCACCGAAGGCGGCGCGATCGGCGCGGCGGGCGCGTTCTTCTTCGCGCTGTGGCGCGGCCGGCTGTCGTGGAAGGCGATCCTGGAGTGCGCCATCGAGACGGCGCGCACGACCGGCTCACTCTTCGCCATCCTCATCGGCGCGCTCTTGTTCTCGCAGTTCATGAATTTCGCAGGGCTGCCCAATGCGCTGAAAGATGCGGTCACCGCGTTCGGCGTCGAGCCGATGCTAGTGATCTTCATGATCCTGGCGCTGTACATCGTGTTGGGCACGTTCTTCGAGGAACTGTCGATGATCCTCCTTACCGTGCCGATCTTCTTTCCGCTGGTGGTGAGCCTGGGCTTCGACCCGATCTGGTTCGGCATCGTGATTGTGATGGTCGTCGAGCTAGGCCTGATCAGCCCGCCGGTAGGCATGAACCTGTTCGTGGTGCAAAACATGCTGAAAACGCCGATCATGACCCTTTGGCGCTGGATCATGCCGTTCGTGCTGGTCGACTGCCTGCGCCTGGCGATCGTCGTGCTCGTGCCGCAGATCGTGCTGTTCCTGCCCAGCTTGATGAAGTGAGATGACCATGCAGCAGATGCTGGCCATCGGCCGGGTGCAGATGACCAACCCGCGCCGCTGATCCTCGATGAAGCCACCTGATTGACATCGTAAGGAATTTTCCTTACCATTAAGGTGAGGTGCGTCGAAGGAGCGAACCATGTCCGACATCCACGAAGTGGCGACAGTCACATCGAAAGGCCAGATTACCTTGCCCAAGCCAATCCGGCAGGCGTTAGGCGTAACCATCGGCGGCAAGGTGGCGTTCGACCTGAGGCATGGCAAAGTCATCGTGACGCGCGCCGATGAAGCAGAGCACGAAGATCCGGCGATCGAAGCCTTCCTGGGCGTGCTGGAGCGGGATATCCGCGCCGGCACGCACATCCGCACGTTGCCGGGGGAACTCGCCCAAGCCATGCTTGCGAATGCGCGCCATGCCGTGAACCTCGACGAGGCAATCGATGGTGAAGTGGCGCTCTAATGCAGCGTCATGGCTGGACGCTGCTCTTCCATGACTGTGTTGCGGAGCAACTGCAGAAGCTCAGTGCCGCTGCGGATCGGGCGAAGGAAGCCGATCCGGAACGTTTCGAAGGCGACGCCAACGTCAAGCTGTTTCGTGCACTGAGCCAGTTGATCCTGGACGTCGTGCCGAGCGACCCTTCGCGCGATGAGTATCGGCAGGGAAACGCCCTTGGCGCGGCGTACCGCCACTGGCGCCGCGCGAAGGCAGGGCGGCGGTTTCGTCTGTTCTTCCGCTACGATTCCAAGGCGAAGGTGATTGTTTTCGCCTGGGTCAACGACGGACAGACGTTGCGGTCGGCTGGCAGCAAGTCCGACCCCTATGTTGTGTTTGAGAAGATGCTCGGGCGTGGAAATCCGCCTAATGATTGGGCAGCGCTGGTCGCGGCCAGCCGGGCTGAATGGTCCATGGAGGGCGTGTAAGGGATCAGACCCTAACGGCTCCAGCCCCAGTACGTCGGCGTGTGATCACCGGCGAAACTCGGGAATATCGGGCCGCGATCCCCACATGCAGAACGAACTCGGCGCGAACGGGAACTGGCGCGGCCGGTAGTTCTCTTCGTCGACGATCGAGCGCACGCCAGTCGAGTATTCGTACACCATGCCGTCGGGCCCCTCGTAGTAGAGGAAGATCGCCGACGACGTCGGATGCCGGCCCGGGCCGAACACGATGCGCACGTCGTGCTCCCGCAGGAAATAGTACGCGCGCATGATGTCGTCGATGCCTGCCACCTGATGGTTGATGTGCTGCACGCCGGCGCGGACCGAAGGGAACAGCGCGATCCGGTGGTGAACGGCATCGATCCGCAGGAGCGGCGCCGTGCCGATGCGATCCGACACGCGCGCATTGCACACGCCGGTCCAGAAGGCCTCGTCGCGCACCGGGTCGGTGCTGCGCAGCCCGATATGCGAAAAGCCGGTGATGCCGGCAGCGCGCGCGGGAACATAGCCGCGATCGGAAGGGTACGGTCGGACCACGAGATCGATGCCATTGCCGCTCGGGTCGGTGAAATGCACAAATCGCTCCACGCGGCGCGCTTCGCATTCGTCGCGCGTGCCAAGGCGAATCGGGAGTTTGTGCGCTTCGATCTCCGCGGCGGCCGCTTCCAGCGCGTCGCTGCCGGCAACTTCGAAACCGGTCGTATGATTGGCGGGGTCGCCCTCGAAATACACCAGCGTGTGGTCGCGGCGGTCGCTCTTAAAGTAGATGGCGCCGTCGCGGCGTCCAGCTTCCTCGAGCCCCAGGATCGCCGTTGCATACCGCGCTGCCGCCGCGACGTCGTGCGCGCCGAGCCGCACGTAACGAATGTCCTGCAGGTTGATCATGTCGGTGAAACGATTCGCGTCTACCGAACTGTCCGGGTGCCGCGAGCGTGCCGCGGATGCCCGGCCGTCGACGCGGCCGCCGGCGACCGATGCTCGCGCAGGAAATGCACCACGGCCGCAGTGAGCAATGCCGGCTGGTCGCGGTGCGGCGAATGACCGCACGCGGCGAGCTTGACCAATCTGGCGTGCGGGACTCCCCGCGCGATGCCGTCGATCTGCGCCATCGTGCCGTACTGGTCGTCTTCGCCCTGCCCCGCCAGCACCGGACAGCGGATCAGCGGCAACCGGTCCTCGATGTTCCATGTCCGGAACGCGGGGTCGAGCCAGGCGTCGTTCCAGCCCCAAAACGCCGAATCCGGATCGTCGTGATAGCGCGCGAGGCGGGTCTTGAGATCGGTCGTCAGATAGTTCGTGCGCGCGGCGGCGATGCTCGCGATGCTTTCGTCCTCGACCAGGATGTGCGGCGCCACGGCGATCACGCCCGCCACGCGTTCCGGATAGGCGGCGGCATGGAGCAGCGCGATCGAGCCGCCGTCGCTATGTCCGAACAACCAGGGGCACTCGGTGATGCGAAGCGCAGCAAAGAACGCCGGCAGCACGTCGTACGCCTGCCGTGCATGAACTCGCCCGGCCACCTCCTGCTCAGAGCGCGGGGTCGACCGGCCGTATCCCTCACGCGAAAAGACGAGCCCGCGGACGCCGGCAGCATCGCACAGCGCTTGCGGATAGTCCTTCCACATGCGCAGCGAGCCCAGGCCTTCGTGCAGGAAGACGAGCAGTGGCGCATCCATTCGCTTCGCGTTGATCCGCGCATACTCGAGCCGCAGCGCCCGTCCCCCAACCGCGACGTCCGCGAACGCCACCGCCGGCGAACGCGCGATGCTCACCCGGCGGGGCGGCATACCCGCCTTCGCAGGGCGCGCGTGGCCACCGCCGGCACACGCGCGATGCTCATCCGGCGGAACCCTCGCGCAACTTGAACCGCTGAATCTTGCCGGTGGCGGTTTTTGGCAACTCGGCGAGAAACAGGATTTCGCGCGGGTATTTGTACGGCGCGAGCTGCCCTTTGACAAAGCCCTTCAACGTGTCGGCGAGCGCGGCGTCCGCTGCGCAGCCGGGCTTCACCACGACGTACGCGAGCGTCTTCGTGAGCCCGTCGGCGCCGTTCTTGCCGACGACCGCGGCTTCGAGCACCGCGTCATGCCGCATCAGCGCCGCCTCCACTTCGAATGGCGACACGTATTGACCGCTCACCTTCAGCATGTCGTCGCTACGCCCTGCATACGTGTAAAAACCGTCGGCATCGCGGACATACTTGTCGCCGCTCTTGGTCCAGTCACCGACAAACGTCGCGCGCGTCCGCTCGCGGTTCGCCCAGTACATGAGCGCCGCCGACGGCCCGCGAATGTACAGATCGCCGATTTCGCCGTTCGCGACGGGTGCGCCATCTTCGCCCCGCAGCTCGATGCCGTACCCATGCACCGGCGTGCCGGTCGTGCCGTAACGAACGTCCCCTGGATGATTCGACAAAAAAATATGCAACATTTCGGTCGAACCGATGCCGTCGAGAATGTCGCAACCGAACCGGGCGGAAAATCTTTCGCCGATGTCCCGGGGCAGCGGCTCGCCCGCGGAAATGCAGCGGCGCAACGCGACCTCGCCTCGCCCGGGCAATTCCTGCGCCGCCAGCATCGCCGCGTACAGCGTGGGGACGCCGCAAAAAAGTGTGGGCCGATGCTCCTTAAGATTGCGAAACACCGCACTTGGCGTCGGCCGCTCGGCCATCAGCACGGTCGTTGCGCCGACCGAGAGAGGGAACGTCAGCGCATTCCCCAAACCGTAGGCGAAGAATAATTTGGCGGCGGAAAACACGATATCGTCTTCGCGCAACCCGAGAACGGGTTTGCCGTAGAGCTCGGCCGTCCAGTGAAGGTTCGCATGCGTATGGACGGTGCCTTTGGGCCGGCCCGTCGACCCCGACGAATACAGCCAGAACGCGATGTCGTCCGCGGCCGTCGCCGCGGCCTCTGCCATTGGCGGCGCAGCGAGCAGCGTCGCGAAATCGCGCATGCCTTCGGGCAACGCGGAGTTTGGCTGCGCGACGATGGTGTGCATCACCTCGTGGCCGCCACGAGACAACGCTTGCATCATGACGGGCAACAAGGCGGCCGACACAATGACCGCTTGCGCGCGACTATGCGCCAGCAGGTATGCGTAGTCGTCGGCGGTCAGCAGCGTGTTGACGGGTACCGGCACGATTCCGGCATAGAGCGCACCGAGAAACGTCGCCGGAAAGTCGACGGTGTCGAGCATGCACATAAGCACGCGCTCTTCACGGCGCAGCGAGAGCCGGGTAAGCCCTGTCGCCACACTGCGGATCCTCGCGGCCAGGTCAAAGTAAGTCAGCGTGCCGGCGTCGTCGATATACGCCGTTTTGAGCGCGCGACCGGCATTGCCGTCGATTAGGGTCTGCGCAAAGTTGAACTTGGCCGGCGGGTGTCTGCCGGGAGCGTGCAAACCTTTTTCCTGACTCATTGCGGCGGTCGCCATACACGCCTGCTTCCGAGCGCGCCTCCAGAAAACGTTTTGTGGTTGACGCGCGTTGCCATTCATGCATCATACTTCATCTGACTCCAGCAATATATTTCACACGACATGGAGATTCCCGCCGTTCTGGCCCCGATCGAGACCCCCAAGGATTCTGTCCTCGCCGTACTGGGCGAGCGCGTGCGCACCTTGCGTGCCCGGCGCGGCATGACCCGGAAGGTGCTGGCGCGGGAAGCCAATATCTCCGAGCGGCATCTTGCCAATCTCGAGGCGGGTGTCGGCAATGCTTCGGTGCTGCTGCTCTCCCAGCTTGCGCGCGCGCTCAATTCGACGATCGCCGAATTAGTCGGTGACGAGACGATCAGCTCTCCCGAATGGTTGATGATCCGCCGTCTGTTGCGCGGCCGCGACGAGGATGCATTGAAACGCGCGCGGGCGAACCTGGGTGCGCTGTTCGGCGTCGGGG
>JBPCLS010000338.1:0-4718 GCA_051003055.1 Casimicrobiaceae bacterium | reverse complement strand
GTGCTGCACGCGATGTGGATGGTGTTGAAACAGATTGCCGAAGGTCGCTGCGAAGTGGAAAACCAGTACGGCCGCATCGTGCCCGAGCACGGCAACGCGAAAGCTCTGTCCGCGATCCAGGAAGTGTTCGAGCTGCGCGAGTTTTTCGAGTGGCGCGGCTTGGGGTCGATCGATCATTCCGGCGTGCGCATCCGCAACGCATACGCGCAATTCGACGCCGAGCGCAGATTCCCGGTGCCCAACTTGAAGATCGCCGATCCCAAGGCCTGCCAGTGCGGTGAAGTGCTGAAAGGCGTGATCAAGCCGCATGAATGCAAGGTATTCGGTACGGCCTGCACGCCGGAAATGCCGCTCGGCTCGTTGATGGTTTCGTCCGAGGGAGCGTGCGCGGCTTATTACAATTACGGGCGCATCGATACGTCAGGCCTCAAGCGCAAAAGACCCGAAGGCGCCGATTGCAAGCCGCGAGTTGTGGCATGAACGACGGGGCGAAAAGCGAAGTGCTGGCGATTGAGCGCGGCATCCGTCCGCGCAGCGGCCGTGTGCGCGACGCGAATATCAACCTGGCGCACGGCAGCGGCGGGAAGGCGATGCGCGATCTGATCGAGGATGTATTCATCCGCGCGTTCGACAATCCCGCGTTGGCGGCCATGGAGGACCAGGCGATTTTTTCCTTGGCCGACCTCGCCCGGCACGGCGACCGGCTCGCGTTCACTACCGACACCTATGTCGTCGATCCGCTGTTCTTTCCGGGCGGTGACATCGGTACGCTGGCGGTTGCCGGCACGGTCAACGATCTAGCGGTCAGCGGCGCGAAGCCGTTGTTCCTGTCGTGTGGCGTCGTGCTGGAAGAAGGGCTGGCGGTGGACACGCTGCGCCGCGTGGTCGCGAGCATGCAGCGTATTGCCGAGCGGGCTGGTGTCTGCATCGTTACCGGCGACACGAAGGTCGTCGAACGCGGCGCCGCCGACAAGCTGTTCATCAATACCGCGGGCATCGGCATCGTGCCGCGCGGTGTGTCGATTTCCGCACGTAACGCGCGCCCCGGCGACGTGGTGATTGTCAACGGCTACCTCGGCGATCACGGCACGGCAATCCTGATTGCGCGCAACCAGCTCGCGCTGGAATCCGATGTCGCCAGCGACTGCCAGCCACTCGACGGGCTCGTCGCGGCGATGCTTGCGGCATGTCCGGATATCCATTGCCTGCGCGACGCAACGCGCGGCGGCTTGGCGACCGTCCTGAATGAATTCGCGCAAGGCTCCAATGTCGCGATCCGTATCCAAGAGCCCGCGCTGCCGCTGCGTGAGGAGGTCAAAGGTGCATGCGAAATTCTTGGCCTCGATCCGCTCTACCTTGCGAATGAAGGCAAGCTTGTCGCCGTGGTGCCGGCCCACGCCGCGGATGCGGTGCTCGCGGCGATGCGCGCGCATCCGGCGGGCGAGCACGCAGCCATGATCGGTGAAGTGACTGAAGAACCCGCTGGCGTAGTCGTGTTGCATACCGGTTTTGGAGGGCAGCGCATTGTCGACATGCTGGTCGGCGAGCAGCTGCCGCGCATTTGTTAACCAGTTGCTCGCTGAGCGCAATCGCGGCTGGCTCGCGGGACGCGAGATCCTTGCACTCAATCTCGTGCGTTACCGGGTTCGGGCAAAATGACCCTGCCGGAACGCAGGATTCGCGATTTGCAGTATGAGCGTTCTCGGTTGCACAACGGCATGACGGCGCTCGTCGGCGGCTTTACCTGCGCGCTCGGCGTTTTCATCGTCTATCACATCGGCTTTGTCGAAGGTTTGCTGCGCGGATAAGCCAGCCGGCCCGCGAACGGCCGCGATCACGTTCCGGCGAGCTCCTGCCGGACGAGCGCGGCGCCTGCGGCCAGCGCCCTGAGCTTGCCGCGCGCAACTTCGCGCGGCAGCGGCACCATACCGCAATTGGTGCACGGATAGAGCCGCTCCGCCGGAACGTGCGCCAACGCGGCGCGGATCGTGGCGGCCACCTCAAAGGGGCGCTCGACCCGGTCCGTGGCGACGTCGATCGCGCCGACCAGGACGTCCTTGCCTGCGAGCAGCGCGAGCAGGTCGATGGGCACGCGCGAGTTCGCGCATTCAAGCGACACCTGGTCGATCCGCGACGCTGCGAGCAGCGGGAACGTCTGCTCGTATTGGCGCCACTCGGGGCCCAGCGTCGCCTTCCATTCGGCGTTGGCCTTGATGCCGTAGCCGTAACAGATATGCACAGCGGTCGTGCAGTTCAAGCCTTGCGCGGCGCGCTCGAGGGTCGCCACACCCCAATCGCGGACTTCGTCGAAATAGACGTTGAACGCTGGTTCGTCGAACTGGATGACATCAATACCGGTCGCAGCGATCGCGCGCGCTTCCTCGTTCAAGATCTCGGCAAAGGCCCAGGCGAGCTTTTCGCGGCTCCTGTAGTGGCTGTCGTACAGCGTGTCGACCATCGTCATCGGCCCCGGCAGCGTGTATTTGACCTGCCGGTCCGTCTCTACGCGCAAGAAGCTCGCATCTGCGACGTAGACGGGCTGCCGGCGCGCAACCGGACCCACGACCATCGGCACATCGGCGTCGTACCGGTTCCGGATGCGCACGGTCCTCTTGTGCGCGAAGTCCACTCCGTCGAGCCCTTCCAGGAACGTGGTCACGAAGTGGCGCCGTGTCTGCTCGCCGTCGGTAACGATGTCGATCCCCGCATGCTCCTGGTCGAAGAGCGCCAGGCGAACGGCGTCGTGCTTGCCTTGGAGAAGCGCGTCGCCTTCGAGTTTCCAAGGCGCCCAGAGTACGGTAGGCTCCGCCAGCCAATGCGGCTTCGGCAGGCTACCGGCGATCGTGGTGGCAAGCAGCGTCATGGCGGTTCACTTAAATCTTCTTTGCAAGCGGATTCATTGTAGTGCACGCGGCAGTCACCCTCTTTCTTGTCCCGTCCGAAATCGTTGCGTCTCCCTCCTGATTTGAACTACCCACTGTCCAAATCCCGCAGATGCCACGAGTCCTTTTCGCCGACTATGACTATTCCGATATCGGTCTGGAACGCGCTTTGTTCGGTGGAGCCGGAATTGACCTCGTGACCGCTCAGTGCAAGACGGAAACCGACGTGATTGCGCACGCGCGCGACTGTCGCGCGATCCTGCTCCAGTACGCGCCGATCACCGCAGGCGTTTGCGCGGCGCTGCCCGAGCTTGGGCTAGTCAGCCGCATCGGGGCCGGCTTCGATACCGTGGACACCGATGCGTGCGAGAACGCGGGCGTGTGGGTCGCGAACTCGCCGGACTCTGGCGTAGGGGAGGTCGCCACGCACGCGCTGGCGCTCGCCTTGGCGTCCATCCGCAATATCGTCGCCTTCCACCGCGACATCGAGCGCGGTCGTTGGCGTTACGACTCAGCGGGCCCGATGCGGCGGCCGGCGGCGCTGACGCTCGGAATCGTGGGCTTGGGGCGCATTGGCAAACGCATGGCGCATGTCTCACGCAACGTGTTCAAGCGCGTGATTGCCTACGATCCGTACATCATCGACGGCGATTTCCCCGCCTTCGTCGAACGTACGGGCACCTTGACCGAGCTTGCGTGCGACGCTGACGTCGTCTCGCTCCATACGCCACTCAACACAGAGACGCGCGGGATGATCGACCGGCGGTTTTTTGCAGAGGTCAAGCGCGGTACGCATTTCGTGAACACCGCGCGCGGGGCGATCGTGAACCTTCCCGATTTGCTCGCGGCGCTGGATGACGGAGTGCTCGCCGGCGCCGCGCTCGACGTGTTGCCGGAAGAACCGATCCCCCGCGATTCTCCGCTGCTTTCCCACCCGCGCGCGATCTTGACCCCGCATGCGGCCTTCTATTCGGTCGAATCCGAAAAAGAATTGCGACGCAAGGCGGCGCAGAATATCCTCACGTGGTGGGCGACCGGCCGGCCCGACTATGTGGTGACGCGCGGCACGCGCCGCCCGTAGTCGGCCTTCTCAGCGATAATTACGGTATTCGATGGCGAGGATATTTCCCGTGGATAATTGGGCATGAGCCGATGATTGGCCTGATCCAGTCGTTTAGATCCGCTGCGCGCGCAGAGCGGAGCTTGGAAATGCCATGGCCGCGGTAACGATCGCCGGTGTTGAGAAGTGGTTCGGGTCGACGCACGTGATCCGCGGTGTCGACGTGGCGATCGCCGATGGCGAGTTCTGCGTGCTCGTCGGGCCTTCCGGCTGCGGCAAGTCGACGCTGTTGCGGATGATCGCCGGTCTGGAGGAGATCGGCAGCGGCGAAATCGCCATTGGCGGCAGGGTGGTCAATAACGTTCCACCCAAAGAGCGCGATATCGCGATGGTGTTTCAAAACTACGCGCTGTATCCGCACATGACGGTGCGCGACAACATGTCGTTCGCGCTTCTGCTGGCCAAGCAGTCGAAAACCGAAATCGAGCGTCGAGTCGGACGCGCCGCCGAAATTCTCGGCTTGACCGCACTCTTGGAACGCTTCCCGCGCCAGCTCTCCGGCGGTCAAAGGCAGCGCGTCGCGATGGGTCGCGCCATCGTCCGCGATCCGCAGGTGTTCCTGTTCGATGAACCGTTGTCGAACCTCGACGCGAAGCTGCGCGTGCAGATGCGCACCGAGATCCGGGAGTTGCATCAGCGGCTGGCGACGACCTCGATCTACGTGACGCACGACCAGATCGAAGCGATGACGATGGCCGACAAGATCGTCGTCATGC
>JBPCLS010000337.1:0-3883 GCA_051003055.1 Casimicrobiaceae bacterium | reverse complement strand
GCGCACGGCTTCAATCGATTCACCGAAGACATCGACATCCTGGTCGACCCGTCGGCGGAGAACACACGCCGGTGGATCGCGGCCTTGTCCCGACTTCCGGACGCAGCGGCGTCCGAGTTAAACGATGAACCGGATTTGTTTGGGGCCGAGCGGAGCTACGCCATTCGCATCAACGACGAAATTACCATCGATGTGATGCCGACCGTCGCCGGGCATACTTGGGAAGCCCTGCGTCCGCATATTGTTCGCAAACGCATCGACGACGTCGAAATCAGTCTTTTGGATCTACCTGGTCTGCTCAAGACCAAAGGAGGCCTTCGACCAAAGGACCAGATGGACGCCGCCGTGATCAGCGCGGCGATACAGGCACTGGCGCGCGCTGGGCTAGCTGACGGTACGTGACGCGCCGCAGTGTCGGGGATTTACGTTCCGGCAATTTGCCGGCACAATATCGGCAAATGCGCCTTGCGGAGACACCATGGCTGTCAACTGGTTGAAGAAAACGGCTCGAAGTAAGCGGGCTGCAACGACGCCCAACCCACGCGCAGGCGAGACCGAGCTAGCGATGCGCAAACTCACTCGTTTAGCGCCGCAGGCTGCCAGAACCATCGAGGCGGGCCTGCCCGTATCCGTTGTGGAGAGTCTGCTTGAATTGGGGCTCAGCACGACCGAGGTGCACGAACTGGTGGTGAAACCGCGGACGCTCTCACACCGTCGTGATAGAGGCCAGCCGCTGTCCATCGACGAATCCGACCGGGCGGTGCGGGTTGTCCGCATCATCGAGCAAGCCACGGACGCCTTCGGCGACAAGGACAAGGCGATGCGCTGGCTACGCAAGCCCAAGCGCCGGTTCGATGGGAGAGCCCCCATGGACATGCTGCTCACCGAAACTGGTGGGCGATTGATTGAGGAAATGCTGATTCAGGTCGACGAGGGCATGGTCGCCTGATGCTGCTTTGGCGCATCAGCAACCATGCTAACTTGGCGGGAGAAGGTGGACTCAGGGCGTCCGGGAGGTGGCACAGCGCAGGCAGGAAGATCGTCTATCTCGCGCAGAATCCGACCACTTGTCTTCTGGAGCACCTGGTGCATCTTGAAATCGGCGAGGAGGACATTCCCGCGACGTATCGCACCTTGAAGATCGAGGTACCCGATACCCTCTACGCCGGAGCGGGCCTCCCCTCAGTGCTGGCCGACGGCTGGCAGGACGACATCGAACTCACCCAGAAGGTTGGCAACGATTGGCTCGCTGCCGGGCCGTGTCTGCTGCGCGTTCCCTGCGTTTTAGTCCCCGAGACGGAAAACGTCTTGCTGAATCCCGTCCACCCCGACGCGCAAAGCATAAAGATCGTCCAAACGATCAATTTCCCTTTTGACAGGCGATTCCTCTCCAAACGGTTTTAGCTCGCTTCCTTTTTCTTCGCTGCATGCCGGCTTTGCAGTCCCGGTCATCGCAACGAAGCGACGTTCGTCGACGGTAAGTGACGCACGGTGACATAACGCGCGATCGGCTCTCGCGGTGCGTCTTTCGTGCCATCCCTCAGGGCCGCCGGATCGGGCGGATGATTGGAGCGCCTGATCACGACAGGCAACACCCGTTCGCTCGTCGCCTTTGCGACAAAGCCATCAAACGCGTCTATAGAGGAGATCGGACGTCGTCTTCAGCACCGGTACGTCGGCCTGGTTCGGTTTGGTCGTTCGTTGCGTCAAAAGCCCACGTTGTCCTTGCCTTTGAGCGCGAGCATCCGGCGCGCTTCGTCAGGGGTTGCGACCTCCAGCGACAGCTCGTTCAAGATCGTGCGAATTTTCGCGACCTGCTGCGCATTGCTTTGCGCCAGCTCGCCTTTGCGCAAATAGATGCTGTCCTCGATCCCGACGCGACAATGCCCGCCCATGATCGCGCCCATCGTGATCAACCCCATCTGGTGCCGGCCGGCGCCCAGGATCGACCAGTGAAAATCGGCGCCAAAGAGGTGATCGGCAATGCGCCGCATGTGCATCAGGTTCTCAGCTTCGGGTCCGATACCGCCCAAGATGCCGAAGATGGTCTGGATCAGCATCGGCGGCTTGATGAGGCCGCGATCGACGAAGTGCGCGAGGTTGTACAGGTGGCCGACGTCATAACACTCGAATTCGAACTTGGTGCCGCACTCCTCCCCCAGATGCTTTAACGAGAATTCGATGTCTTTGTAAGTGTTGCGGAAGATGAAGTCACGGGTGTTCTCGAGATACTCGGGTTCCCAAGCGTGCTTCCACTGCGGGTACTTGGAGACGAGATGAAACAATCCGAAATTCATCGACCCCATGTTCAGCGAGCACATCTCAGGCTTAGCCGCGAGAGGCGCCTCCAACCGCTGCTGCACCGTCATGTTGTGCCCGCCGCCCGTGGTGATGTTGATGACGGCGTCGGTTTCGGCCTTGATCCGCGGCAGAAATTGCATGAACACCTTCGGGTCCGGTGTCGGCCGTCCGTCACGTGGATCGCGCGCGTGCAGGTGGATGATCGCGGCGCCGGCCTGCCATGCGCCGATGGCGCCATCCGCGATTTCCGCCGGCGTGATCGGCAGGTGCGGCGTCATCGTCGGCGTATGGATCGCGCCGGTGACCGCGCAGGTGATGATAACTTTGTCGCGCTGGGCTGCCATGGCAATCTCCTTGCGTCTATTTCCGCTTCAATCCTGCGCGGCGGCCTTACGCTTGTGCGCGATGAGCTGCATCAACCGCCGGTCACGCCAGCCGGCACGCGCGTCAAGTTCGCTGGCGTCAAGCAATGCTCGTCGCTCGTTTTCGATGCTGCGCACCAGTCGCTCGTCCCATTGCCGCGGAGTCTGCGTTTTCGCCATCTCGTAGTAAAGATCACCGTAGCGTTCGCAATAAACCGCAACGCCACCGGGCGCATTGAGATCGATCGTCTCGAACGGACCCATGAACGACCAGCGCAACCCGAGCCCGTCGCGAATCGTCTTGTCGATATCGTCGGTCGACACGTAACCATCGGCGTAAAGGCGAAACGCTTCTGCCAACAGCGCGCCCTGGAGACGATTGAGAATGAACCCCTGAATCTCTTTCGTGACGACGATCGGCACCTGCCCCACCGACTCGTGCAACGCTCGGGCCCGCGCGACAACGTCGGGCGACGTCCACGGCGCGGGCGAGAGTTCCACCAGCGGCACAAGATGCGGCGGGTTGACCGGATGAGCGACGAGACACCGGACGCGGCTAGCTAGCCCCGCGCTCCATTGCGACGCAGGAATGGTCGACGTCGAGCTTGCGAGAATGGCATCCGCCGGAGCGAGCCGGTCGAGTTCGGCAAATAGCGTCTGTTTCGCGGCGAGGCTTTCGCCAATGTTCTCTTGCATGTACGATGCGTTCACTACGGCGTCCGCCAGCGCGAATGCCGGTGCGATACGTGCGCGCACCGTCGCGGGCGATTCAGCGAGCAGGCCGGCGGCTTCGAGATCCGCGAGTGCGGCTTCCAGCGCCGCGATGCTGCGCAGCAACGCAGCGCGATCGGCGTCATAAAGAGCGACCGGATGGCCGCCGCGCGCAAATACTATCGCCCATGCGCGACCGATCAATCCGGCGCCGACGATGGCGATTTTGCCCTTGCCGCCTGTCTCGTTCATGCGCGCTTTCGCTCTAGTTTCGCTCGGTTTGGCTCATCGTTACACCATCATCGCCACATCGCCGCACACCGATAACGCCTGGCCCGAGATGTTCGCGCCTGCCGGCGTCGCGAGAAACAGTCCCATGTTCGCGATGTCCTGCGCGCTGACCATTTTGCGCAGCGAAACCTTGGACAATAGCTCCGCCTTGAATTCTTCGAAGGTCACGCCGAGCGCGGCAGCCTTGGCGCTGATCACGCGATTGATGCGGTCTCCCT
>JBPCLS010000336.1:0-4048 GCA_051003055.1 Casimicrobiaceae bacterium | reverse complement strand
GCGTTGACCAGCGCTTCGTCGATCGTGCGGCCCGTGACAAACTGTTTGCCGAGCAGTCGCATCGCAAGATCGACGCCTTTCCGGATCAGCGGCTCGCCGCCCTTGCGCAACAGCGACGCGAGTGCCTGCTCCAGCGCGGAATCGCTACGCGAATCGACGAGCTTGCCGGTGACGAGCAGCCCCCACGCCGCGGCGTTGACGAAGAGCGAAGGACTGCGGCCGACGTGCGCCTGCCAGTCGCCTTGGCCGATCTTGTCGCGGATCAATCGGTCTCGCGTCGCCGCATCGGGAATCCGCAGCAGCGCTTCGGCCAGGCACATCAGGGCGACACCCTCACGCGAATCGAGCGAGAACTCGAGCATCAACGCGTCGACGCCCCCGGCTTTGGTGCGCGCTTCGCGCACACTTTCTGCCAGTCGTGCGGCGAGCTGCTGCGTAACGGTCAGCGCGTCGCCGCTCCATGCTGCCTCTGCGCAGAGCGCGCGCACAGCCGCGGTTTCGGCGATGCGATAGGCTTCGGTAATGCGTTCGCGCAACGGTTGCGCGGGGCCGTCGGGGGCGCCGACGTGAAACGAAGCGACCGGGTGCTGCGCAGGCAACGCTTGGGCCATGGCGTTCATGGACTAAAATAGAAGAGTTTCAGCGCCTATTATCGTTGTTACTGCCGGTCTCGATAAGGAAATTGCGATGAATGCACCGCTTGAAGCGGCCATCCAGCCATTCGTTCTGGCCGCAACCAGCAACGGCGTTTGTACGCTGACGCTGAATCGCGGCGAACGGTTCAATCCGCTGTCGCTGGACATGCTCGCCGCGCTCGACGCCGCCTTGGATACCGTCGCAAACGATACCGGTGTGCGCGTGGTCGTGCTCGCCGCGGCGGGAAAAGCGTTTTGTGCGGGCCACGACTTGAGAGAGATGCGTGCGCACATCGACGGCGACTGGCAGCGCCGGCTGTTCGAAGCGTGCTCGCAGATGATGCTCAAACTGACTCGCCTGCCACAACCCGTGATTGCTCGTGTCCACGGCGCGGCCGCCGCCGCTGGCTGTCAGTTGGTCTCGATGTGCGATCTTGCAGTCGCGGCGGACACAGCGAGGTTTGGGCTCTCCGGCATCAACGCGGGCATCTTCTGTTCGACACCCGCCGTTGGCGTCGCGCGCAACGTGTCGCGCAAGCGCGCGATGGAGCTCCTGCTGACCGGCGAGCTGATCGATGCGGCCACCGCGCTCGACTGGGGACTCGTCAATCGCGTGGTCCCGGCGACGGAAATCGACGTCACTGTGCGGCAGTTGGCGAACACAATCGCGGCAAAAAGCCCGGCGGTAGTGGCGCTGGGCAAACGCGCTTTCTACGAGCAGATCGAGCAAGGGCTGACCGCCGCCTATGCGTCCACGGGCGACACGATGGCCTGCAACATGCTCGAACCGGACGCGGCGGAAGGCATCGACGCCTCCCTGGGCAAGCGCGCACCCAGTTGGACCTCGTCGGGAGCCCCTTGAACCTTCGTCAAGATGACGACTCAAAAGGGAGTACTGAGCCCAAGCAATTTTGATCCGCGATTTTAGTTGCGATAACCCCGTGCGCCAACGCATAATCCGCGCCCAGGGGGCAGCGCGGCGCCATAGTGTGCGCCGGCATCATGATGGCCGACCAAACGATTCTCGAGACGCGCGGACTCACCAAGGAATTCAAGGGCTTTGTCGCCGTCAAGAATGTGAGCCTGGCGATTCGGCGCGGAACAATTCATGCGTTGATCGGGCCCAACGGCGCCGGCAAAACCACCTGCTTCAATCTGCTCACGCACTTCTTGACGCCGACGCGCGGACACATTTTCTTCAACGGGCGGGAGATTACCGGTTCCCGGCCTGCGTCGATCGCGCGGTTGGGACTCGTCCGCTCGTTCCAGATATCCGCGGTATTTCCCCACCTTACCGTGCTCGAGAATGTGCGCATCGCGTTGCAGCGCAAGCGCGGTCATTCGTTCGATTTCTGGCGTTCGGATTCCTCGCTGGCGGATCTCAATGCGCGCGCCGATTCGCTGATCGAAGCCGTGGGACTGAGCGAATTCACGCACACACAAGCAGTCGAGCTTCCGTACGGGCGTAAGCGCGCGCTGGAGATCGCGACCACGTTGGCACTCGATCCGGAAATGATGCTGCTCGACGAACCGACTGCGGGCATGACGCACGAGGACGTCGAGCGGATCGCGGCGCTGATCAAACGTGTGGCCGCCAATCGTACCGTCTTGATGGTCGAGCACAACCTATCGGTGGTGTCGACGCTATCCGATCACATCACCGTGCTTGCGCGCGGCGAGATTCTCGCCGAGGGCGATTACGCCACCGTGTCGAAGCACCCGGATGTGGTGCAGGCTTACCTGGGGGCAGGGCATGCCTGACGAGCGCGCGGCAGCGACCCCGGCGATAGGCCCTGCCGGCGGCTCGGCGCCGTTGCTTTCGGTGCGTGACTTGAACGCGTGGTACGGCGAGTCGCACATCCTGCACGGCGTGACGTTCGACGTGATGCCCGGCGAGGTTGTCACGTTGCTCGGCCGCAACGGCGCCGGCAAGACGACGACGATGAAATCGATCATGGGTATCGTGCCGCGGCGCGAAGGGTCGATCGCGTTCGAGGGCGAGGAAACGATCCGACTGCCGTCGAACAAGATCGCGCGGCGCGGCATCGCGCTGTGCCCGGAGGAGCGCGGTATCTTTGCGAGCCTCAACGTCGAGGAGAATCTGCTGCTGCCGCCGATCGTGCGCGACGGCGGCCTAGGCGTGGACAAGATTTTTGCGCTATTTCCGAATCTCAAGGAGCGCCTGTACAGTCAGGGAACGAAGCTCTCCGGCGGCGAGCAGCAGATGTTGGCGATCGGCCGCATCCTGCGCACGGGCGCGCGCTTGCTCCTGCTCGACGAGCCGACCGAAGGGCTCGCGCCGGTCATCGTGCAACAGATCGGCCGGACGATCGCAATGCTCAAGGGTCAGGGCTTCACGATCCTGCTCGTGGAACAGAATTTCCGGTTTGCGGCGACGATCGCCGATCGGCATTACGTCATGGAGCACGGGCGCATTATCGATATGATCCCGAACGCGGAACTCGACGCGAACATGGACAAGTTGCACGTGTATCTTGGTGTTTAGCATTTTCGTAGTTTCACTGAAGGAGAAAGCATGAAGGCAATCAAACGCACTATCGCCGGTCTCGCGGTCGCCACGGCGCTTGGCGCCGGCGCCGCGCAGGCCCAAGTCTCGGATGGCGTGATCAAGATCGGCGTGCTGTCCGATATGTCGAGCCTCTACACCGACCTCACCGGCGCGGGCTCGGTGCTCGCGGCGCGCATGGCGGTCGAGGATTACGGCGCCGCCAAGAAGGGACTGAAGGTCGAGTTTCTATCCGCGGATCACCAGAACAAGCCCGACGTAGGCTCGAGCGTCGCCCGCCAGTGGTACGACGTCGACAAGGTGGACGTGATCGTCGACGTCCCGAATTCGGGTGTCGCGCTGGCCGTCAACCAGATCACCCGCGACAAGGGCAAGGCGTTCCTCGTGTCCGGCGCGGCGTCGTCCGACCTCACCGGCAAGGCCTGCTCGCCGAACACGATTCACTGGACCTACGACACCTGGATGCTCGCCAACGGGACCGGCAGCGCGATCGTGAAGACTGGAGGCGACAGCTGGTTCTTCCTGACGGCCGATTATGCGTTCGGCCACGCGCTCGAGCGCGACACCGAGGCCGTGGTGCTGAAGAACAACGGCAAGGTGATGGGCAAGGTGCGCCATCCGCTGAACTCGCAGGACTTCAGCTCGTTCCTGCTCCAGGCGCAAGCGTCGAAGGCGAAGGTCATCGGGCTCGCGAACGCGGGCGGCGACACGACGAACGCGATCAAGCAGGCGGCCGAGTTTGGGATCGTCAAGGGCGGCCAGAGCCTCGCGGGCCTCCTGGTGTTCGTCACCGACGTGCATGCGCTGGGGCTGCCCACCGCGCAGGGATTGATCTTCACCGAGACGTTCTACTGGGATCGCAACGACGAGAGCCGGGCGTTTGCGA
>JBPCLS010000335.1:0-4250 GCA_051003055.1 Casimicrobiaceae bacterium | reverse complement strand
TACACACCGGACAGCCGCACGCAGAACCAGCCGTAGACGATCGCGCCAAGCGCGGCGAACAATGGACCGATGGTCACCGCGAGCTCCATCGGCACGGCCTGCTTGTACAACAGCGCCGCGGCGTACGCGCCGAGGCCGAAATAAGCGGCGTGGCCGAATGACGCCATGCCGCCCGGACCCATCAGGAAATGCAGGCTGGCGGCGAACAACGCGAACAGCAGGATATCGATCAGCAGTACCCGCGTGTACTCATCGGAGAAGAGGGGCACCGCGAAAAGCACGATCACCGTCACGCCGACGGCAGCGAACCACCGCCGCGACGGCGCCTGCACGAGGTCGCGCTGCTCTGAGGTTGCCGCGCCGGAGGAGGGCGGTTTCCCTAATAATCCCCACGGCCGGAGCACCAGCACCCCCGCCATCCCGATGAACTCGGCCACCAAGGTCAGTTTCGAAAACGATATGGTGACGCCGGCAACATTGACGTCGCCGATACTGATGCACAGCGCCTTGACGACGCTGATGAGCAGCGCCGCGAGAAACGCACCTGGCACGCTGCCCAGTCCGCCGACGACGGTGACGACGAACACATCGGCGATTATGGACAGATCCATCGCCAAATTCGCCGGCTCGCGCGGCAATTGCAACGCCCCGGCGAATGCCGCCAGCAGCGAACCTAAAAAAAACACGCTGGAAAAAAGCCACGCCTGGTTGACGCCCAACGCGGCCGCCATCTCGCGGTCCAATGTCGCGGCGCGGACGAGAACGCCCCAGCGCGTGCGCTGCAAAAGGAACCACAGGAGCACGAGCACGATCGGTCCGAGCGCGATCAGCAGCAAATCGTATTGCGGTACCGCGCGACCTGCGATATCGATTGCGCCCTTCAATCCCGGCGCGCGCGGACCGAGCAGATCTTCCGGTCCCCACACCGCGAGCACGACATCCTTGACGATCAGCACGACGCCGAATGTGGCAATCAACTGCAGGAGTTCCGGCGCCTGGTAGATCCGGCGCAGCAGCAGGATTTCGATCAGCGCGCCGATGGCGGCGACCACCAGCGCGGCGAGCGCCACCGCGCCCCAGTAGCCCAGCGCGCCGCCGCCAAATTGGCCAATCAGGCTGTACGCGAGATAAGCGCCGAGCATGTAGAACGAGCCGTGCGCGAAGTTGACGATTCGCGTGACGCCGAAAATCAGCGACAGTCCGGCCGAGACAAGGAACAGCGACGATGCGCTCGCGAGCCCGTTGAGAAGTTGGATGAGAAGGGTCGAGAGCGTCATTGCGGGCGATCTTCCCTTCCGCGGGGGCGGGTGTTACTCGGCGGGCCGCAGCTTCTTTATCATCTCGTCGGACGGCAGGTAGTCCTTGCCGTTGGCGTATTTCCAATCGACCATCACGCCCTTGCCATCCTTGACTGCGGTGCGGCCGACATAGGCGCCCATTGTCGACTGGTGATCCTGCGGCCGGTAGGTGATGCGGCCGAACGGCGTGTCGACACTCAAGCCCTTCATTGCGGCGACCAGTTTTTCCGAGTCGGTCGATTGTGCTTTCTTGATCGCGGCCACGGCGCTCATGATCGTGCTGTAGCCGACGATCGAACCGAGCCGCGGATAGTCCTTGTACTTGGCCTGGTAGGCGGCCAGGAATTTCTTGTGCTCGGGGGTGTCGATTGCGTACCACGGGTAGCCGGTGACGTACCAGCCGACGGGCGCCTCATCCTTCAAGGGATCGAGATACTCGGGTTCGCCGGCCAGCAAGTTGAACACGGGTATGCCCTTGAACAATCCGCGCAGTTGCCCTTCGCGTACGAATCTGGCGAGATCGGCGCCGAACAGCGAGGAAAAGATCGCGTCCGGCTTCGCGTCCATCATCGCCTGCACGACGGCGCCGGCTTCGATCTTGCCGAGCGGCACGGCGACTTCGACGAATTCGATCCCCGAGGTCTGCATGGCGATGATCTGTTTCTTGAACGCGGTCGTCGCGGACGTGCCGTATTCGTAGTTTGGGTAAACGATCACCCAGCGCTTCTTGTTGAGCTTCGCCGCCTCCGGCACCAGCATCGCAGTCTGCATGAACGTCGACGCGCGCAGCCGGAACGTGTACTTGTTGCCGCTGTCCCAGACGATCTTGTCGGTCAGCGGTTCGGCGGCGATGAACAGTACCTTTTTCTGTTTCGCGAAGTCGGCAACGGCAAGCCCGACGTTCGACGCAAATGTGCCCATCAGGAATTCGACTTTTTCGCGCGACAACAACTCTTCGGCCACGCGCACGGCGTCGCCGGGATTGCCGTTGTCGTCGCGTGAGATGACTTCAAGCTTCTTGCCGAGCACGCCGCCCGCAGCATTGACCTCGTCGACGGCGAGTTCGAAGCCGCGCTTGTAGGGCTCGAGAAACGCCGGAAACACCTTGTAGCTATTCAATTCGCCGAGCTTGATGGTTTGCGCCGTCGCGGGCGCCGCGTAAAAAAACGCAAAAGCGGCTAAAGCGGTCGCGGCGGCCAGAGCGGCCCTAACGAACATGCCGAACGCGGGTGCCAACGTACGTTTCATCGTGCCTCCTCGAACAAGAAATGAAAATGAGCGAAAGTCAGGAGCTACACTAGCGCGAGTGGTGAATGGGGAAGGCGGCGTTCAACGCTGGCCGTCTTCGCCCTTGATCTCGGATGCTTTGAGGCCGCCGACCCGGTGCTGGACGCGCGGGCCGTCGGTCATCGCCAGCACAAACATGATCTCGTTGTCGCGCGGGGAATCGGGGACGCACATCTCGATTGCGTTGAAGTGACTGCGGACGTACGCGGCATTGATATGGTGGATCGGAATGTCGATACTCGCACCGGCGGGGCCTATCTTTTTGGACGATGGCATGAGCGTCTTCGACATCACGCCAGCCTGCGCCAGCAACTCGCGCATCGCATAGCCGCCGGGGACGTGCCACAACGCGCCGTGCTCCAACTCACCGCTCAATCCGATGAGCGCGCCTTTGCCGTAGGCCTCGATTTTTTTCGGGTCGCCACCGAGCGCGTCGATGAGCCGCCGCGCCATCGCGACGCCCAGCGGCTTCAATGCTTCCATCATCGGCATGATGTCCGCGACATAGCGGCCGGCATAGGGATTGTGGATGACGGCTGCGACCGCAGCCTTGCGATGGGGAATCGCGACCGGCGGACCGCCCTCGTGCCAGATTTCCTCGACGTAGGTCACGTACTTGCGCACCTTGATGGCATCAGGCGTCATGCGACCGCTTTCTGTGGAAGCGCCGCACTGGCGCGCAACGGTGGAATCATACGGCACTCGCCCTTGAGCCGCAGATACGCGCTGTGGATCAGGCCGCGCGCCTGTAAGGTGCGCGCCGCAGCGACGCCGCGCGCGAGGGCTGCGGCAATTACTGCTGCCGGCAGCGGGCCGACGTCGACGACGACGGGCAGCTCGCCCAAGTCGCTGTCATCGCGCACCGATCGGGCTGGTACGCGCCGGATCGTGGGATGATCGGCGTTGACCGCCATTGCAATCGGCTTGGTTGCGGCGTCGGCCGCCGCCGCGGTCGCTGCCAGCACGGTCACGGCGTCGGCGATGCCCAAGCACAACGAGCGCCCGCGCCATCCCGAGGTCGCGATGCCGCCGCACGCGTGATCCGCGTCGAGCGTGACCGTCGCATCGATCGCCGGCGCCGCCAGATCGCCGACGACGCCGATTCGATACGACTGTCCCGGCGCGAGGTGCAATGCGATATCGCCGCCATTGTTCACATACGCACGCTCGAGCGGCGCGACGGCAATCATTGCGGTGAGAATTTCATCGGCGACACTGCCGGCAACCGCCGCCATCGGCGTGATGAATACGTCGCGGTGCGGCCAGACGGCGGCTGCCATTCGTTGCGCAACGGGTCCGTGGACGGGGGAACGCGTGTCGCCGACACGCGCGCGCAGCACCGGCAATTCCGCGACCAGCGCGGCGAGCACGCCATCAAAACGCACGGCTGCGGCACGATACGCGCGCAGCACGATGGCACGATCCGGCGCTTCCGCGGCGATCACGAGATCGATCGGACCGTGCTGCAGATGGAGGCGGCCATCGGCAAGCATAGCGACGACGGGGGCATTCACGTCAATTGCCAGGTATGGGCTGGCGCTGCGAGGCTCGAATGGCGGGGGGATCGGATCGTCATAGTCACGTCAGTGGCCAAGGATTGTCGGCGGGCGCGGCGATTGTCTGCACCCGCGCCGCGGCGAGCACGTCGCGCAAGGTGACGACGCG
>JBPCLS010000334.1:0-10851 GCA_051003055.1 Casimicrobiaceae bacterium | reverse complement strand
GCAATCGCCTGCGACTGCGTTGCCTGATCCGGAGTGTGTACCGCGACGATAAGTCCTCCGTGCCGGGACTGCGGCACGGCGGTATCGTCTTCGAGCTTGTGGGGATCGTCCATCCCGCCCAGCGCGCCGGCGAGCGAGCCCGTATACGCCCCCACACCCGCGCCGACCGCAATCGCGGCCGGACCGAGGAAGGGCGCCGTCGCAAGCCCAGCCCCGATCCCCACAACCGCACCCACGCCGATGCCGCCAAGTGCTGTTGCGTCGGCGTTGGTGGCGCCCGCGGATTCGTCCTGATCGCCTCCAACCGGGTAGGCATCGTGCTGCCCCGGCGGGTTGACGAAGAACGTGTCGATTTGATCGGCCGCAAAACCGGCACGATGAAGATCGTTGACGGTTTGATCGACCTCGGTCTGTTCGTCAAAGCGCCCTGCGATAATCGTGCTCATGGCGCCTCCGTGGAAAAAAATGCAAGTACCAACCTGCTTGGTTGGCAGGGTGAATTATTTCCGCAGCCGACCGATTTCACTGTAGCACAAACGCCGAAATCGCCACCGGCCGCGGTAATCGTTGATGCGGAAAAAAGCGCCCAGTCGCGGATGCTCGCGGAACCGGGTAAATTCGTGACGTCCAGGAACTGAAAAGGAGGGGCCATGGCGAACTACGCCACGGAGAACATTCGCACGGTCGCACTGGTCGGGCACGGGGCCGCAGGCAAGACCAGCCTCGCCGAAATGTTGCTCACCAAAGCCGGTGCATTGCCAACAGCGGGCGCAGTCGAGCGCGGCACCACCGTGAGCGACTTCGATCCGCTGGAACGCAACTACCAGCATTCGCTGCGCGCGGCGCTGCTCCATTTCGAAACCAACGGAACCCGTGTGCATCTGATCGACACGCCCGGATTCCCGGACTTCATCGGTCAAGCGATCGGCGCACTCGACGCCGTGGAAACCGCCGCCATCGTTGTCAACGCGCAAACCGGCATCGAGATGATCACGTCCCGGATGATGGACTGGGCCGGCGCACGCAAGTTGTGCCGATTGATCATCGTCAACAAGATCGACGCCGAAAACGTGAACCTGCCTGCATTGCTTGCGTCGATCCAGTCGGTCTTCGGCAAGGAGTGTCTGCCGATCAATCTCCCCGCCGACGGCGGCAAGCGCGTCGTCGACTGTTTCTTCAATCCGGCCGGCGAATCGGATTTTTCGTCCGTCGCCGAGGCGCACAACGCGCTGGTCGACCAGGTCGTCGAAGTCGACGAGGCCTTGATGTCGCTTTATCTCGAGCAGGGCGAGATCGAGCCCGAGCAATTGCACGCGCCCTTCGAGCAGGCGTTGCGCGATGGCCATCTCATCCCGGTCTGTTTCGTGTCCGCGCGCACCGGCGCGGGAGTTTCTGAATTGATCGAAGTGTTCGACAAGCTGCTGCCCAATCCCAAGGAGGGGAATCCGCCGCTCTTTTTCAAGGGAGAAGCGGGTGCCGGGGAACAAGGCGATGGCGAGTTTCATTCGGAACCGGATCCGGGGAAGCACGTGCTCGCGCACGTGTTCAAAGTGGTCGTCGACCCGTTCGTCGGCAAGCTCGGCGTGTTTCGCGTGTATCAGGGGACGGTGACCAAAGACACGCAGCTCTTCGTCGGCGACGGCCGCAAGCCGTTCAAGGTCGGGCATCTGTTCATGCTGCAGGGAGGCAAGAACGTCGAAATCGACCGCGCAGTGCCCGGCGATCTCGCAGCGGTGGCCAAGGTCGACGACATCGAGTTCGACCGCGTGCTGCACGATTCGCACGACGAAGACTCTATCCATATGCGTCCGCTCGAATTTCCAACCCCGATGCACGGCATCGCGATCGAGCCCAAGCGGCGCGGTGATGAGCAGCGTATCTCGGAGGTGCTGCATCGAATGACCGCCGAGGATCCGACGCTGATCGTCGCGCACGACGCCACTCTGAACGAGACTGTGCTGTGGGGACTGGGCGACCTGCACTTGCGCTCGGTCCTCGAGCGGATGGCCAGCCAGTTCAAGCTCGAAGTTGCAACACGGCCGCCGCGCATTCCGTATCGCGAGACGGTCACCGCATCCGCAGAAGGGCACCATCGCCACAAGAAACAGACGGGCGGAGCAGGGCAGTTCGGAGAGGTGCATTTGCGGATCGAGCCGCTGCCCCGCGGCACCGGATTCGAAGTTGCGACCGCCGTCAAAGGCGGGGCAATCCCGACTTCGCTGATTCCGGCGGTTCAGAAAGGCGTCGAGCAGGTGTTGACCGCGGGACCTCTTGCCGGCTTTCCGCTACACGACGTGCGCGTCACCGTATTCGACGGCAAATATCATCCGGTTGATTCGAAGGAGATCGCATTCGTCGTGGCCGGGCGCAAGGCGTTTCTCGATGCGATCGCGAAATCGCGGCCGATCGTGCTCGAGCCCATCGTCGGCGTGGAAATCAGATGCCCCGCGGCGAACATGGGCGATGTCGCCGGCGACCTGTCGTCGCGTCGCGGGCAGATAACGGGTACAAAAACAGTGCAAGGCGACGTGTTGGCGGTAAATGGGCTCGCGCCTCTTGCGGAACTTGACGGCTACGCAGCGCGGTTGAAGGCGATGACCGGTGGTCACGGCGCGTGGTCGATGGCGCTTTCGCACTATGAACCCGCGCCGCCTGTGCTGCAGCAGCAGCTCGCCGCCGAGTACGCGAAACACCGGCGGCACGAGGACGAATAGAGATACTCGGACCGACACCCGGCGCGTGTCCCCTTAAGCGCTGTGGCTATTCGGGGCCGGTCCGCGAAAATCTAAGATCGCGCGCGCGCACTTCGTGGCGCCACAGGCGAACACCCTCGGTGTCGTAGCTCTCAAGTGCCAAGCGGCGATCGTTTCCGGGACCGCTAACGCGGATGAGGCCGAATTGCCGTTTGCCGATGAGCGTTCCCGGCACGACATCGGGATTCATCTGCTCCGCGGCCTCGGGGTTCGCCCACGCGCGCGATGCGAGCGGGCTCGACGTGAATTCGTAAAGCGGATAGGCCCCGGGCCTGGCGATCTTCAGGAGCTCGCCGAAATGGCGGTCACCCGACAAGAACAGCACACCTTCAATCTTCTGTTCGATGAGCCACGCAGCGAACGCCGCCTGCTCGGTCGCGAAATGATTCCAGCCCTCGAAGCGGTTGACCTTGTTCCAAAACTGGCTGCCTCCGGCAATGATTTTGATCGGCGAGCGCGAATGGATGAGCGCGTTCTTGAGCCATGCCAGCTGCTTCGTGCCGTAGAGCATCTTATCCGGACTGTCCGGTGCGCGGTTGGCCGAGCGATAGTAGCGGTCATCGAGCAGGAAAAACTCCACGTCGCCGCGCCGCGCGGTGCCGAAGATGCCGGGCGTATCCGGCAACCCGTGGCTCGGGTTGGCCCACCAGCGCTGGAACAGCTTCAACGCTTCGCCTTTCATCACATACGACGCATCTGCATCGTTCGGACCGTAATCGTGGTCGTCCCAGATCGCGAGATGCGATGTCGCGACGAGCAGTTTCTGCAGCGGTTCGTGCGTTCGTTGCCGCTTGTAACGCGCGGCCATCGACGACGGATCCAAAAAATCCGGAGTCTGGAAGTACAGGTTGTCGCCCAGCCAGAGCATGACATCCGGACTCTTGGCCGCTATCGCGTCGAAGATTTCATAGCCGCCACCGTACTCGGCGGCACCAAACAGGCCGCTCGCGTCGGCGACAAAAAAGCACGACCCAAGGGCGATGACGATGTCCTGCGCGTCCGCGGCCTTGTTCCAGAACGGTTGCGCGCGCAGCGTGCCTTCGCGCCGATCGCCATCGCCCACGATGCGATAGGCGGCGCTCCTGCCCGGCGCGAGACCGGTCAGACGCGCGAGCACGACATGATCATTGGCGGCGGTGGCGTCCAGTGTGGTCGAGCGCTCGCGCTCCTCACCTTCAGCTCGCCACGCGATCGCGACCGGGCCAGGGGCGTCGGTCAAGATCCACAGCAGGGCGCTCGTAAAATCGGCGTAGCCGTGCATGACGGTAAGCTTCGCCTGCGTGCTCCCGGCGCCGGCGACGCAGGCGAGCACGATCGCGCGCAGCAAAGTCAGCAGCAAGTGGCGAGACATTTTTTCCCTTTAAAGCCGATCGATTGTGACCTGCCCCCCTTGAGTTTACAATTCGCCCGAATGTCCGATTCGCTCAACCTGACTGCCCACTTTCTGATCGCCATGCCGGCCATGGCTGATCCGCGTTTTGCCAATACATTGACGTACGTGTGCGAGCACAACAAGGATGGCGCGCTCGGCATCGTCATCAATCGCCCGATCGACATGACGTTGTCGTCGCTGTTCGACCAGATCAACGTGCCGCTAAAGAACAATCCGTTGGGCGGCGCTCCCGTTCATTTTGGCGGCCCCGTGCAAATCGATCGCGGCTTTGTCCTGCACCGGCCGCTCGGCAACTGGCAATCCACGCTCGCCATCAGCGATGATCTGGGTCTCACGACGTCAAAAGACGTGCTCGAAGCGCTCGCGCGGGGCGAGGGTCCGAAAGATGTTTTCGTGTCGCTGGGCTACGCCGGATGGTCGGCCGGGCAACTCGAGCAGGAGCTTGCGCAGAACGCGTGGCTCACGGTCGAGGCGAACGCCGATGTCCTCTTCGACGTTCCGCCGGAGCAGCGGCTGCCGGCAGCGATGCAGTTGCTCGGTATCGATTTCGCGCAGCTGTCCGAGGGCGCCGGACACGCGTGACCGGGGACCGCACACCGTCCCCGACGCGCGCCGCCGTTGCGGTACTCGCATTCGATTTCGGTACTCGCCGGATCGGCGTTGCGGTCGGCAACACACTCGTGCGCGTCGCGCATCCATTGACGACGATCGAACAGGAGCGCAACGAGCAGCGTTTTAATTCGATCGCGGAACTGATCAACGAGTGGCAGCCGGCAATCCTCGTCGTCGGCCTGCCGCTGCATGCCGACGGCACCGAACACAAGATGACCGAGCGCGCACGCCGGTTCGCCCGCCAGTTGCAAGGCCGCTTCCGATTGCCGGTGGAATTCTCCGACGAACGCTGGACGACGGAGCTCGCGCAAGCGGCGCTCGATGCGCAGGGTACGGGAGGTGCCGTGGCACGCGGGGCGCGCGACCGAGTCGCGGCACAACTGATCCTGCAAAGCTGGCTAGACGAACATGAGCGAACGTGAGCGAAGTGAGGACGAACGTGAGCGCGCTCGAGCTCCCTGACGCCGAAACCGTGCTTGGCGAGCTCGTGGACCGCATGCGCGGCGCGATCGCGTTCGATGCGGCGTTCGTCGGCATCTATTCGGGCGGCGCTTGGCTCGCGGAGCGGCTCGCGGCCATGATCCCCGGCGAGCATCCGCTCGGCTACATCGACGTTTCGTTCTATCGCGACGACTATGCGCGGACCGGTCTTAAGCCTGGTATCAAGCGGTCGGCGTTGCCGTTCGATGTCGAAGGCGCGACGATCGTCCTGGTCGACGATGTCCTGTACACCGGCCGCAGCGTACGCGCCGCGATCAATGAGTTGTTCGATTTCGGCCGGCCTGGACGCATCGAGCTCGCCGTACTCATCGATCGTGGCGGCCGCGAGCTGCCGATCGAGCCGACGTACTGCGGCACGAGACTCATCGTCGCCCGCGATGTATCGATCGTTCTTTCCCGGGACAACGATGGCCGGCTTGCGCTGGCCGCCGAGAAGACGGCGACGTAGTGCCCTTTAGTCGCAAATCCAACGAACCAACGACTCGGACCCTGAATGCGCAACCCGCAGCTCAACGCGAATGCCGAGTTGACGCAACTGCTGACCATCGAGGGGCTACCGGCGCCGATCATCTCGCACATTCTGGATACGGCGGACCCGTTCGTCTCCATTGCCGAACGCGAGGTGAAAAAAGTACCGTTGCTGCGCGGCAAGGCCGTCTTCAACCTCTTCCTCGAGAATTCGACCCGGACGCGTACGACGTTCGAAATCGCCGCCAAGCGACTCTCGGCGGATGTCATCAACCTGAACATCGGTGCGGCGTCCACCAGCAAAGGAGAGACGCTGCTCGACACGGTCGACAACCTGGTGGCGATGGACGCGGACATCTTCGTCGTCCGGCATGCGCAATCGGGTGCGCCGCACTTGATCGCCCAGCATCTGACGGCGAAGCGCGCGACGCATGTGCACGTCATCAATGCAGGCGACGGCCGTCACGCTCATCCGACGCAGGGGCTTCTCGACCTTTACACGATCCGCCATTACAAGCGGGAGTTGCACAACCTGACCGTGGCCATCGTCGGCGACGTGCTGCACTCGCGCGTCGCGCGCTCGCTCATTCATGGCCTCACAACACTTGGCGTGCCCGAAGTGCGCGTGATCGGTCCGAAGACGCTGCTGCCGGCCTCGGTGGAGGCGATGGGGGTCCGCGTGTTCTACGACATGCGCGAGGGCTTAACCGGTTGCGACGTCATCGCGATGCTGCGGCTGCAGGGGGAGCGGATGAACGGAGCGCTGCTGCCCTCGGGGGGAGAATTCTATAAGCAGTACGGACTGACGACGGAAAAGCTTGCGCTGGCCAAGCCGGATGCGATCGTCATGCATCCGGGACCGATGAATCGCGGCGTGGAAATCGAATCAGCGGTGGCCGACGGGGCGCGTTCGGTGATTCTGCCGCAAGTGACGTTCGGCATTGCCGTACGGATGGCGGTGATGAGCATCATCGCGGGAAATTGATGACAATCGAGATCCAGCGCGGCCGTCTGATCGATCCGGCGAACGGCGTTGACCGCGTCACGCCGCTCTATATCGACGCAGGCAAGATTGTCAGAGTCGGTGAGGCACCGGCGGGATGGAATGCAGAGCGCGTCATCGACGCGCACGGATTTATCGTCGCTCCCGGTCTCGTCGATCTTGCAGTGCGGCTGCGTGAACCAGGGTTCGAGTACAAGGCGACGCTCGAATCCGAAATGGACGCCGCACTTGCCGGCGGCGTCACGAGTCTCGCGTGCCCTCCGGATACCGACCCGCCGCTCGACGAGCCCGGCTTGGTCGAGATGTTGAAAGCACGGGCGGAAGCGCGCGGCGCGGCGCACGTCTACCCGATCGGCGCGCTCACCGTGCAGTTGCAAGGCACGGCGTTGACCGAAATGTGCGAACTGGCCGAAGCTGGATGTGTTGCGTTTTCGCAAGCCGATGTGGCGCTGGTTGACACCCAGGTGCTGCATCGGGCGATGCAATACGCAGCGACGTTCGGGTTCTGCCTGTGGCTGCGTCCGCAGGATGCGCATCTGGCGAAGGGAGGTGTTGCGCACGACGGCGAAGTCGCGACCCGCCTGGGCCTGCCCGGCGTTCCGGCGGCCGCGGAAACGATTGCGATTGCGACGATTCTGACGCTCACGCGCGATACGGGCGTCCGCGTGCACCTCTGCCGGCTGTCCACCGCCGAAGGCGTTGCGCTGGTCCGCGCCGCAAAGAAGGAGCGGCTGCCCGTTACCTGCGACGTGGCGATCCACCACCTGCATTTATGCGATATCGATATCGGGTGGTTCGATCCGCATGCGCATCTCACCCCGCCGCTGCGCTCGACGCGCGATCGCGCTGCGCTGCGCGCGGGTCTCGCCGACGGCACGATCGATGTGATCTGTTCGGACCATTCACCGGTTGACGATGACGGCAAGCAGGTGCCGTTCGCCGAGTCCGAACCCGGTGCGACGGGACTCGAACTCCTGCTGCCGTTGACGCTCAAATGGGCGGCGGAGGAACAAGTGAGGCTGCCAGCGGCGCTCGCCAAAATCACGTCGGCACCCGCTAAGCTCCTGGCCGCCGACGCGGGACAGCTCGCAGTCGGGAGCGCGGCGGATATCTGCATATTCGATCCGGACGCCTTTTGGACGGTCGAGCGTGCAGCGCTTAAGAGTCAAGGCAAGAACACGCCATTTCTCAATCTGGAAGTGCCGGGCAAGATACGCTGGACGCTCGTCGCAGGGCAGGTTGTGTATGAAGGATGACGGTGAAAAGCACGCAGACCATCACGACACCCACCGCAGGTCTCCACGCCGGCGAAGAGAAAGTGCCGACCAAGGACGGCTCGATGCCGGCGTACCGCGCGATGCCAGCGAGCGGAAGCAATTTTCCGGTCATCCTCGTCGTCCAGGAAATCTTCGGCGTGCACGAGCACATCAGGGATGTCTGCCGCCGGTTTGCCAAAGAGGGCTATTTTGCGATCGCGCCGGAGCTCTACGCGCGGCAAGGGGACGTGTCGAAGATGGCGATGCAGGATATAGTCAGCAACATCGTGTCCAAGGTACCCGACGAGCAGGTGATGGCTGATCTCGACGCGACTGTCGCCTACGCGCGGACGACCGGCAAGGCGGACGTCACGAAGCTCGGGATCACCGGATTCTGCTGGGGCGGACGGATCACCTGGCTCTATGCTGCGCACAATCCGAACGTGAAGGCGGGAGTCGCGTGGTATGGGCGCGTCGTCGGGCAGGCCGGTGCGATGACGCCAAAACACCCGATCGACCTCGTTGCGCAAATCAACGCGCCGGTGTTGGGACTCTACGGTGGCGCCGACCAGGGCATTCCGAACGACACCGTCGAGAAGATGCGCGAAGCGCTGAAGGCTGCGGGAAAAATGAGGTCGGAAATCGTCATTTACCCGGATACGCCTCATGCCTTCCACGCCGATTACCGGCCGAGCTACCGAAAGGAGCCAGCCGAGGACGGCTGGAAGCGTGCACTGGCGTGGTTCAAGAAGAACCTGGCCTGACGTTAGCTCTCGCCCGGCAACGATAGGGGCGATCTCGGTCGCCCCTATCGTAAGCGCAAACGTCCGGTCTCGACTTCCCATGGAACTCGCCAATCGTCTATCTTTCCAGCCATGGATTGAAGCAGCGGGCGCCGCAACGTACTAAGTCTTCGGTGTTGCGGGTTACGATCGTCATGTCGTGCTGCAGGCTTGTGGCGGCGATTAGGCTGTCGATAACAGGCAGCGGCTCGCCGCGCATTTCCGCGGTTCCGATCAGCGCCCCCCAACGAGCGGCGACGCCCGCGTCGATTGTCAGCACCCGCTCGCGGAACCGATCCGCAAGTTCGCGACGTACCCAACGCTCGAGCTTGGCTTTCTTTACCGAATCGGGCAGCCTAGCGATACCTTTTTCGAGTTCGCCGATAGTGATAACGCTCAAGAACAGCTCATCTTCGTCGCATCGCTGGATCCAGCCAACGACAGCGACGTTCCGCCTTGGCTTGACCAGTTCGGAAATGACGCAGGTATCAAGAAGCCAACTCACAACTCCACTCGCCGGCCGACGTCACGGCTGCGCGTGAGATCGAGCGCGACTCCGCCCAATGGCGACTTGCGGAAAAAATCTACGAGGCCGCTTTTGGGCCGCCGGGTAAGTTTGCAATACTCGCTCGCCGCGACCACGACAACCGCGTCGTCACCCCGCAGGGTGATGATCTGCGGTCCTTCCTCTGAGGCTTTCCGCACCACCTCGGAGAGACGATTTTTCGCCTCCTGCAATTGCCACCTTGCCATGAGCTCCGACCTCTCAATCGCATTTAGCTAGACAGTCTAGCTATTTTGGGCCGCGCAAAGCGCAGCGTCAAGCGGGCTGCTGATGGAACGCCCTGCCGCTGTTAGTGGTTCTGTCGAATCGTGTACACCGACTAATCAGCGTGTGAAGACTTCTTCTATGCTCGTATGCGAACCTCGCCTTTACCCCATCGTGGGGGCATCGGGACCACGCCTAGGAAGGACCAGGGCATCGAGGACTCGGCGACGGAGACCCAGCACGCACGCGAAGCGGAGCGTCGATCTCTGTCTACGCGGGACTGCACATCGCAACTGAATCCGGACCGGCACCTTCCGCGATCCAACCCCTCTGGATCATTACATCGCGCAGTTTGCGGTCGGTGACGTACCGGTGGTTCACATCCGCCTTGCCATTGAACAGGCGGAAAACCGGCTGAGTATTTCGCGGACACGCTCCCGTCACGGGGTGCGGTGCGAACACATGGAACGCTGAGCGTGACTCAAGCGACCACACCTGCGGCCACTCCTATCGTGCGCACCCTATACACGCCAGGCGCGAACGTGCCGAGCGGCGCTCTCAGCGTCAGAGGTATGGGTAGGAAGCAGCCGCGACCGGTAGCCGGAACGATTGCGTACTCAACGAGGACTTCACTACCTGCTTTCGTTACGTTGCGGACCTCTATGTCGTCTGAACAGCTGTTCCCGTTGACGGACGCCAACAATCCCACCAATTGCCATGGGGTGGCTGGATTTGGGACGACCTCCGCGGTCCATTGGGTCATGGCGGTCGTAGGCCATGCCAAAGCCGCAAGTGTGAAGACGGCAGCGACGTTGCAGGTCGAAGCGCGAGGCATGCGCGTCCGTGGTGAGAAGCAGCAACGCAGTTTAACGTCGCGGCTATAGCAAGACAAGCTTGCGCAACATGGAACGTCCCTCGTCGAACTGAGCCGATGGAGCAGGTCAGGGTGGATCGCGTTGGCCTATTTCCAAAGATATTCGGGAGTAGAAGCCCGCATAACCCACTTCCTCACTTACTCTTCGGTGTTCGTCCCATCGTGAAGAACTCGTCGTTCGGGCGCATCGCGATCATGTTGGCCATCCGGTTCGAGAGCGCGAAGAAGGCGGCGATCGCGCCGATATCCCACGCGTCTTCGTCGGAGAAACCGTGCGCGCGCAGCGCCGCGAAATCTTCATCGCCGATCGTGTTGCTCTCAAGCGCGACCTTCAGCGCGAACGCGAGCATCGCCTTTTGCCGCGGTGTGATGTCGGCTTTGCGATAATTCACGGCAACCTGGTCGGCGATGAGCGGATCCTTCGCGTAGATGCGCAGGAT
>JBPCLS010000333.1:0-6674 GCA_051003055.1 Casimicrobiaceae bacterium | reverse complement strand
GACAAAACCTGGAGGCAAGCCCATCTCGGCGCGGGGAGAGTGGAATCGTCTTTTTGCAGTATTGCTCGAGCTCCCCCACAACCGTCCGGCCATCGACCGGCGCCCGCGCTTTCGCCTCGCCGTATTCAAGCTCCAGCTTCATCCGATACTTGTTGAAGAACGGTTCGAACTGTTCGGCGCCGACCGTGCCGAGCGCGTAGAACTCGTCGGCCTGCGCGTCATATTCGAGCAGGATCGCCGCCAGCGGCTGCGGTGCCGGACCGGACATCACGCGCGCGCCTTGCGCCGGATCGTAGACGCTGTGATCGGCGCAGCAGTGGATCACCTGCGCGCCCGACGTGGCCGACCGTTCGCGCTGGTAACGGATGAACGACACCTCGCGCGTCGGATACGCGAGCTTGTGCGCGCAGATCGCCGAGAAGGCAACGATGTTCCGCTGCTCGCCAACGCCACCTTGCCAGGCATACGACGCGCCATCCTCGCGTTGCAGCGCGGCCGCGGCAGCCACCGGGCGTCCGAGCTTCAACAACAGGCACGGCGTGGCGGCGAATGGGTAGTGAAAGACGTAATTGATCTCCGCGGCGAGCTGGTGGCTTCTGACGGGCTTGCCGTGGATGTCGACCAGCCGCGTGCGCGCGTACAGCCGCGGTGGCGCGTTCGCCCACGACTCGGAGAGCGCGCCCCATCCGGTAATCGCGGCGCCGCCCAACGCCGAGCACGATCCCAGGAATTCGCGTCGTTTCATTTTGGAGCGCCTCTACCGCGTTCACCCGTTGCTACGTCAGCATCCGGTTGCCGCGTTCCACTACGGCGTCCATCAGCGATCAGCTCGCGCACGTGCTCCGCGGCACTGCGCGCCAGCGCGGGGAGCGCGTAGCCGCCTTCCAGAGTCGACACCATCCGTCCTTGCGCGTGGCGCGCCGCGACGGCGCGAAGTTCCTGCGTCACCCATGCGTAATCGGCATCCGCAAACTCCAGGTCGGCGAGCGGGTCCTCGCGATGGGCGTCGAATCCCGCCGAGATGAGCACGAGCTGCGGTCGATGCGTTTCGAGCGCCGGCAGCCAACGGTCGCGGACGACCTTGCGGAAGACCGCGCTGCCGCTTCCCGCAGGCAATGGAATGTTCACCATGTTCGCGGCCGGCGAGTCTAACCCGGAATACGGATAGAGAGGATGCTGGAAAATCGAGACCATCAGCACGCGCGGGTCGTTCGCAAAAATATCCTCGGTGCCGTTCCCGTGATGAACGTCAAAATCGACAATGGCGACACGTTCGAGGCCATGCGCCATCAGTGCGTGCGCCGCCCCAACCGCGACGTTGTTGAACACGCAAAAACCCATCGCCCGGTGCCGTTCCGCGTGATGCCCCGGCGGCCGGACGGCGCAAAATGCCGTCTGGCATTGACCTCCCAGTACCAGATCCACTGCCTGCGCGACGGCGCCCGCCGCATGGAGCGCCGCATTTAGCGAATGCGGATTCAGCGCGGTGTCCGGGTCGAGGAAATGCAAGCCCGTCTCGGGGCTCGCCGCCTCGATGGCGTCGATGTAGCGCGCACCGTGCACGCGGGCAATCTCTTCGCGTGTCGCCGCGCGTGCCGTGTGGTGCTGCAGATGCAAAGCGAGATCGGCCGCGACCATCGAGTCGCCGATCGCCGTCAGTCGCTCCGGGCATTCCGGATGGTAGCGGCCCATATCGTGGAGCAGGCACGACGGGTGCGTCAGGTACGCGGTAGCCACGCTGGTCAAAGAAAAGTGAAAAGAGTTCCCGCCGGGCGTAGTGTAACCCGGGCTAATCGGTTGTGACGAGGCTCCCCGCGCGCTGCTACAGTGTGGCACCGCCTAAATCGCCGCACCCTCGCACGGACCCACATTCATGACGTTGCGCCCCGCATCGGAAGTCGATATCCCGGCCGCCCCACGGCTCGCCGCCGTATTGCAACAACTCGCGCGCATCGTCGTGGGCAAGGACGAAACGTTGCAGCTCGCGCTAGCGTGCCTGCTCGCACGCGGTCACCTGCTGATCGAAGACATTCCCGGCGTCGGCAAGTCGACCTTGGCGCAGGCGCTCGCCGCCACGCTGGGACTCAACTACTCGCGCATCCAGTTCACGAGCGATCTGCTGCCGGCCGACGTGCTGGGCGTTTCGATCTACGATGAACGAACGCAGTCGTTCCGCTATCACGCCGGTCCGATCTTCACGTCGGTCGTGCTTGCCGATGAAATCAATCGCGCGCCGCCAAAGACGCAAAGCGCGCTGCTCGAAGCCATGGAGGAGCGGCAAGTTTCAATCGATGGCCAGACGCGCAAGCTGCCTGATCCGTTTTTCGTCATCGCCACGCAAAACCCGGTGGAACAGATCGGTGTGTACCCGCTCCCCGAATCGCAACTCGATCGCTTCCTGATGGCCATCGAGCTCGGCTATCCCGGCCCTGCCGCGGAACGTGAGCTGCTGGCGAGCGGCGATCGCCGCGCAAAGATTCACGAGACACCCGCTGTCACGGATCCTGCCACTCTCGCGGCGTGGCAACGCGAAGCGGCCGGGATTTACGTCGCACCGGCGTTGCTCGACTACGCCCAGGCGCTCCTCGCAGCGTCGCGTGGGCATATGGGCACCGGCACGACAACCGGTACGGCGACGCGGCGGGGCTTGAGCCCGCGCGCAGGGTTGATGCTGCTTGCGGCAGCGCGCGGCTGGGCACTTCTTGCCGGGCGACCGATGGTTTTGCCTGAGGACGTGCAGGCGGTGTTTCCGGCGGTCGCCGGTCATCGGCTGGCGGGCGGCGCGCGCGCCGGCGCCGTCCAGGCACAGGCGCTGGTGCGCAGCGTTCCGCTTCCCTAGGTTCATCGTTCCATAAGTCGCGTCGATGGCCGCGATCCCGACTCCCGCGCGCTGGTCGGCGCTCGGCGCGCGCCTGCGCCAACGAACCTTTCGCACGTCCCCGGTCGACCGCGATGCGGTTGTGCTGCGCCACTCGCGCATCTACATCCTACCGACCAAACGGGGTTGGACGATGATCGGCACGCTGCTGACGATGCTCCTGGCATCGCTCAATTACGCGTTGGCTCTGGGGGTGGGCGTGACCTTTCTGCTCACCGGATTGCTCGCAGCAGCCTTGCTTCACACGTTCCGCAACCTGGCGGGTATCGAAGTGACGCCGTTGGCCGCGGGCGAAACCTTTGCTGGCGGGAACGTGGCGTTCACGCTCGCGCTGCATGGAGGCGCCGCGACGCGGACGCAAGTGACACTCGCCGCTGCCGGCGCGACGGCGACCGGCGACGTGCCCGCCGGTGCCGCGCTCACAGTGACCCTCGATGTCGCTGCACCGTTGCGCGGGAACGTCGCGCTCGGTCGCGTCACTTTGCTGTCGGATTTCCCGCTGGGTCTGTGGCGCGGCTGGGCGTACGTGCATTTTCCGATCCACGGCATCGCGTACCCGGCGGTCGAGATCGGCGCGCCGCCGCTGCCGCGCAGCTCCGGAGGCACGGACGCGCTGGCGGCAGGGCGTGGTGACGATAACGATCTCGCCGGTCTGCGCGAGTTTCAGCGCGGCGATCCGCCGCAACGCGTTGCCTGGAAGGCGGTCGCGCGCGGCGCCGGCTGGTATACGAAAGAATTTGAAGGGGCCGGCGGCGGCGGTCCCGTCGCGCTTGCGTGGAACGACCTGCCGCAAGCGCTTTCCACCGAGGCGCGGCTCTCGCGACTTGCCGCGTGGATTCTGGCGGCAGAGCGCGCCGCGCGTCCCTTCGCGCTCACGCTCCCCGGCATCGCCCTACCAGCGCGCCAGGGGCGCGACCATCGCCGGCACGCACTGACCGCCTTGGCGCTTTATCCCGGCGAGCTTCGCTGATGAGCCGCCCGCACTCGCCTGGCCGTCCGCGGAACAGCGCTAAGCCAACCCGCGCACATGCGATTACGCCGCCGCAGATCCGCTGGCTTGGCGCGATGTTGATCGCGGCCCAATTGCCGCAGGCAGTGCATCTGCCCATCTGGGTGGCGCTCGTTGGTTTCACGCTTGTCCTGGTGCGGCTCGCCCTACTCGAGCGCAGCCGCGCGCGACCGCACGCGAAACCAGCGCGCATTCCATCCTGGGCGCTGGTCGTGTTCGCGATCGCCGCCGCCGGCGCGCTCAAGGTGTCGTTCGGCTATCTGCTCGGGCGCGAACCGTCGGTCGCGTTACTCTACATTCTTGTCGGAATCAAATTCTTGGAAACGCGGACCACCCGCGACGGTGCGCTTCTTTGCTGCCTCGCGTGCTTCTTGCTCATTACGCCGTTTTTCTACAGCCAATCGCTGTTCGCGGCGGTCGCGGCGCTGCCGGCTCTGTTGATCGTCGGCGCAACGCTCGATGCGCTCAATCGTGTCCCCATAGACTCGGCAATCCTCCCCCCTTGGCGCGAAACTGTGCAGCGCAGCGGGATCATGTTGTTGCAAGGCGTGCCGATTGCCGTGCTGCTGTTTCTGTTATTCCCACGTCTCGCCAGTCCATTGTGGGGGTTGCCCGCCGACTACAGGGCAACCACGGGCTTGTCGGATCGCATGTCCCCGGGGCAGATCAGCGATCTTTCGTTATCCGACACCGTCGCGTTTCGCGTCGATTTCGAAGGCCCGATTCCGGCGCCATCGCAGCGCTACTGGCGCGGACCGGTTCTCGCGCGCTTCGATGGGCGTTCGTGGACCGCCGTTCGTGCGGAGTCCCAAGGCGAACTGGCGCACTACGATGCACCGGGTGTCGCTTATACGGTCGCTCTCGAGCCGCACGACAAGCCGTGGCTTTTCGCGCTCGACGTGCCCGCGGCGTTGCCGCGTCTTCCGGGCAGTCCGATAGGAGAGCCGGGTAGCGAGATCGGTACGCTCACGCGCGACCAGCGATTGCTCGCGCGTACGCCCATTGCGCAGCCGCTGCGTTACGCGCAGATATCGGTCCTTCGCGACCGCTATCCCGGCCGCCCGGATCTCGATGTATCGCCGAATGTTCAGCTCCCGCGAGGCAACGACCGCACGCTCGCGTTCGCGCGCGAACTGCGCAACACCCATCCCAGTGACCGCGCATACATCAGCGCCGTGCTGCGCTGGTTCAACACCGAGAACTTCGTCTACACGTTGACCCCTCCGCTCGTCGGCCGTGACCCGGTCGATTTTTTCCTCTTCAAGGAGCGGCGTGGATTTTGTGAGCACTTCGCGAGTGCCTTTGTCGTGCTATTGCGCGCCGCGGGAATTCCCGCGCGCATCGTCACGGGGTACCAAGGCGGCGAAATCAATCCGCGCGGCGAGTACATGATCGTGCGACAGTCCGACGCACATGCGTGGGCAGAGGCGTTGCTCAACGGGGAATGGCAACGCGTCGATCCCACCGCCGCCGTTGCGCCATCGCGCATCGAAATGGGGTTGGGTGGCGCATTGCCGACCGGCGCGCCGGTGCCCTTTCTGGCGCGGCTCGACATCGGCTGGTTGAAGAACGTCCGGCTTGTATGGGACGCGATCAATCACGACTGGCGACGCAACGTCATCGGCTTTAACCATGATCGGCAGCGATCGCTATGGCGCGATCTCGATATCGATCCGCCGAAACTGCCGTGGATCGTTGCCGTGGTCGTTGCGCTCATCACGCTATGGGGCGCGGGGGTGCTCGGCTTCATGATGTGGAAACGCAACCGGCGGAACGACCGGGCGCTGGTGCTGTGGAACCTTCTCACCCGCCGGCTTGCGCACGCCGGTTTGCCGCGCCATCCGCACGAGGGGCCGATGGCGTTTGCCCGGCGTGCGGCGCAACGCTGGCCGCGTTTTGGTATCGCGTTCGCGGCAATCGGAGAGGCGTTCTCGGCGCTACGCTACGGCGCTATGCCTTCTGCACAGGAACGCGACGCGCTGGTGGCGACACTGGAGAGCGCCATCGAGGTGCTTCCTCCGGCCGGAGCGCTACGGACCACGACGTAAGCCCCTCTCTGGGGCTCATCCCGGCGGCAGGAATTTGGCGGGGTCGATGGGTTTGCCGAGCCGGCGGATTTCGAAGTGCAGCTTGACCTGATCGGCGTCGGTGTTGCCCATTTCGGCAATCTTTTGCCCGCGCGTCACCTGCTGCCCTTCCTTCACGAGCAGATCGCGGTTGTGTGCGTAGGCGGAGAGATAAGTCTTGTTGTGTTTGATGATGACGAGCTTGCCGTACCCGCGCAGTCCGCTGCCCGCGTAAACGACCCTGCCGGCGGCACTTGCGACGACCGGTTGGCCCACGGTCCCCGCAATGTCGATCCCCTTCAGATTGGCCGATTCGGAAAACCCCCCGACCAGTTTTCCCTTCGACGGCCACACCCAATTCAGCCGCTCATCGTCCTCGGGATCGGCGGCAGAAGGCGTGCTGCCAAGGGACGTCTCCGGTTTCGGCTCGGTGCGGATCGGCGCAGGCGCCACGGCGGCCACCTCGCTCGTCGCGAATGCCAATTTTGCAACCTGGCGCGCCGCCTGTTCGGAGTATGGCTCCTTCACCGCTTTGGGTGACGACTTGTATTGATCGGTGTTGCGCGCTGCCGGTGTGGTCGCTGTCGCGACCGCGCCCGGCGGCAACGGTGGCGGCAGCAGGGGAGCCGCCGGTGTGGTCGCTGTCGCGGCCGCGCCCGGCGGCAACGGTGGCGGCAGCAGGGGAGCAGCGGCTCCGGGTTTGCTTTCGGTGCTCGAGGGG
>JBPCLS010000332.1:0-3574 GCA_051003055.1 Casimicrobiaceae bacterium | reverse complement strand
CCGATGCAGCGCGCCGGTCTCCTCGACAGTCCAATACCAAGACATGCCCGGGAGGAATAGTCTCGATCGCCTTTCGCTGTGGATGATGGGGACTCTCGAAGATGCCGAGGTGATCGGGATCCTCACGCGCGGGGATATTGCGCATCGTGTAGGCGGGACCTACGAGATTGGACGACGTCTGGGTCAGACGTGAGACGTCCTGCAGATAGGCATTCCGGAATCCACGTTTGAACAACTGCGTGCACAGAGTTGCAGTGCTCACATGGCGCAAACGCTCGTAAGTGATGGCAGAAAGCTTGCTCATAGCCGCGACTCATTCGCTCGCGCCGCCGCGAAACTGGGCTGGGTGCTCTCAGGACTCGGTCGACTCGGCAAGACACAAAGTTCGTGATCGAACGAAAACACGACGGTTGAAGCAATGCGCACGGAGCGCTCGCTCATTCTGCTTTCACTCCCGCGGCGCGAACGACCTTGCCCCACTTGTCGATTTCCAGGCGAATCACTTGCGCGAACTCGGCCGGCGAGTTGGCGACCACGTCCGCGCCAAGCTGGGCAAGTCGCTCCTTGACCTCGGGCGTTTTGAGCGTCGCGACAACATCGGCATTAATTTTTCGCACCACCTCTTCGGGAGTACCGGCGGGGCCGATGATGCCACCCCAGGAGCTGGCTTCGTATCCGGGCACCGTTTCCGCAACAGTCGCGACGTCCGGCAGGAGCGTGGAGCGGGTCTTTCCGGTTGTCGCAAGCGCCTTCAATCGCCCGCTTTTGAGATGAGGCATCACCGCGACAATGGTGTCGAACATGATTCCCACCTGCCCGCTCAGAAGGTCAGGGTGCGCCTGCGTGCTTCCCTTGTACGGCACGTGCAGAAGGTCCGTCCCGGTACTCGATTTGAAGAGTTCGGCGGCGAGATGCGGCGCGCCGCCGGGTCCGCTCGATGCGTAGCTGATACGACCGGGCTCCTTTTTGGCCAATGCCACAAGTTCGGGTGCGGTCGCGGCGGGAAAACCGGACGCTGCAACCAGAACAAGCGGCACCGATGCCGTCTCAGTGATATAGCTGAAATCCTTCAGCGTGTCATAGGGTAGTTTGCTGTTGACGACGGCGTTGATCGCCTGGCTGCTCGCCACCAAGCCGAGGGTGTACCCGTCAGGCGCGGCCTTGGCCACGAGGTCGGTCCCGAGAATGCCCGTGGCCCCAGGACGATTGTCCACGATCACCGACTGCTTCCACATCTGCGTGAGCTTATCGGCGAGCACGCGAGCGGTGATGTCGGATGCACCGCCAGGCGGATAGGGGACGATAATTCGGACCGGCTTGCTCGGGTACGGCGCGGTTTGCGCGTCAACGCGCAACGCCGTAACCAGGACGGCAAGCACGATCCCAACTCCAAGCGCTCTACAGATTACGTTCATGTCTTTTCTCCAATTGATTGTTGCCGAACATTGAAATCCGTCACTTTGTCGGACTAACGGTCGTGGGTAATTACGACCGGGCCGACCTTTCCAAGGAAATCGGCTCGTTTCGTTGTGCGCATAGTGTTGAATGCCTCACTTGCAGCGAGCCGTTCGAGTGCCGAGCGCTCACGATCGGTCAAGGTTGCATCGTCCATTACGCTGGCGTTGGCTTGCAATTGTTCCGCCGTTCCGGCGCCGACGATGACCGCATCGACACAAGCTTGGGTCAGCACCCACTTCAATGCGGCACGGGCGAGCAAACGCGGCTCTGTGATACCTGCCTCGCTCCCCAGGCGAAAGAGCGCGCCTTTCACGAAGGCCTCGCGCACGATAACGGTCATGCCGGCTTGCTTCGCGGCGGGCAGCACGGCGCGCAGGGCGCCGTCGTCCGCCATATTGAAGTTCACGTTTACGGCTGCGAACGCGGCGGAATCGATCTGCGCGAGATACGTCCCTTCGCCTGAAAAAGTGTCGGCGCAGGCGAAGCGGATGAGGCCATCGTTGCGCAACGTCTCGATGTTGTGGACGAGCTTGGCGAGAAAATCCGGATCGCGAGCGATGGCATCGGCAAGAATGCCAAGGTTCAGGAAATCGATCCGTTCACGTCGCAGCAGCCGGAGAATGCGCTGGACTTCGGCGCGTAGGAGGTCGCCATCCGCCATCTTGCGGTTGCCTGGATCGTAGCCGTACACCATGCCTTCCGGACGAGTCTGCACATAGACTTCGTAGGGCGGAGGCAACTCGGCGAAATTGCGACCGAGCGCTTCCTTCTCGGAATCGAGCGTGACGTCGAACATGTTGATCCCGAGATCGAATGCTGTGCGCAAGACATCTCTGCGTTGTTCCCCGCCGAAATCGGGAAAGAGGTACCCCTTCGTTATGGCCTTGGACATGTCCTCGTTGAAGCCGCGCGAACGGCCGTCGGGCAGATACTCGTGCCCGCCGAGGACGATCGTGGAGATGCGGACGTCCGAGTTGCCGATGCGCACGTAGTCCATCAATCGCTCATCCCTTGACCGCGGAACCAGCCATCCCCTGCACGAGGTAGCGTTGCAGCGTCAGATAGAAGAGCGCCGGAATGGCACAACCAATGACGGTGGCTGCCATCACGTCCGACCACAACACGCGAAACTGGCCAACGAGGTTAGTGATGCCCAGGGTCATTGTTTGCTTAGCCGGATCGTTGATCAGGCACAGTGCCCATAGGAGATCTCCCCACGCCAGCAGGAAGGCGAAGATCATGGTCGCGACGACGCCCGGGAGAATGCTCGGCAGCACGCAATAGAGCAGGCACTGCGTGCGGGAAGCCCCATCGATCATGGCCGCCTCATCGATTTCGACGGGCAGCGTGTCCATGTAGCCCTTGAGCATCCAGACGCTGAAGGGCAGCGTGATCGTGGTCTGCGCGAGGATCAGCCCAAGATGCGTATCGTAGAGACCCGCGAATGAAAGCATCTTGAAGTACGGACCCACGAGCAGCACGCCGGGCAGCATCTGGCTGGCCAAAAAAACCAGCAGCAGCGCGTTCTTCCCGCGAAAGCGAAACCGCGAGAATCCATAGCCGGCGAAAAGTCCTGCGGTTACGGAGAGAATGGCGGTCGCCGCGGAAACCTTGATGCTGTTCAGGAAGTATTGCGGGAACCCCTCCTGGTTCCAGATCCGGACATAGGCGTCGGTCGTCAAGGTTCGCGGCAGCAGCGTGGCGGGGAAGGAAGTTACTTCAAGGTCGGTCTTCAGCGAAGAGCTCATCATCCAGAAGAACGGCAGCAGGTTGTAGAGCGCCATGGCAAAGAGCGCCGCGTACAGGGAGAGCCATGTGAAGCGAGCGCGTGGCATCCGGGCTTACTCTTTTTCCCGCAACGTCAGGCGCAGATAGGGCATCGCGGCGACCAGGAGTATCGCGGCGAGGACCACTGCGGCGGAAGACGCATAGGTCGTGTCAAAGAACTGAAAGTATTGCTTGTACACAAACAGTGACAGGTTCTGCGTTGCCTGGCCGGGTCCCCCTCCCGTCATGCCGAACACCATTCCGAACAGACGACACTGCCACACGGCATCGAGAACGACGGCGATGATGATCATCGTCGTCAGACCCGGGATCGTGACGTAGCGAAAGG